>JAIVIH010000167.1:0-1885 GCA_020200615.1 Actinomycetota bacterium
CCATCCCGCGGTCGAGCCCATCGGTCACGCCCTCCTCGGCCCGGCGCAGGAACGTGGCCAGCTGCTCGTCGGTCAGTTCGCCGCTCTCATGGATCCGCCGGGCTGCCTCGGTGATGCCGTCGAGCCAGGTCAGTACCGTTCGAAGGACGTCGGCATGGGAGCGCTGGCCCAGGCCGTGGGAGAGGGCAAAGTACAGCCGGTTCTTCACCGCCGGGTAGGGATCCACCCAGACTCTGCGTCCGACCCGGAGGTGGCTCGGCAAGTAGTGGTGGTGGACGGCGGCGTCGGGAAGGGGACGCAGCTCGTAGCCTCGGTCGATCAGCTGGAGGCAGACCTCGGTCTCGTCCAGATAGAACTCGATCTCTTCGTCGAACCCGCCGATCTCCTCCAGGCAGTGGCGGCGGAAGCTGGCGTTGGTGCCCTGCAGGTACACGAACGGGTCGGCGCCGGGCTTCAGGTACTCCGTGGGCTCGGTGACATCGAAGGTGGGGTTGCCCACCCGATCGCACACCGACAACTGGTACTGCAACCGCATGCCCGTGTGGTCGAAGACGACGCCGCCGGTGCCGGCCACTCGTTCGCT
Source organism: Actinomycetota bacterium (assembly GCA_020200615.1). Next base: position 584 of record JAIVIH010000167.1, read on the forward strand.
GTCGTATCCGGTGACGAGCTCGGCCAGCCAACCGGGCTCGGGAATGGCGTCGTCGTCGATGAAGGCGATGACGTCTCCGGCAGCTGCGTCGATGCCGATGTTGCGGGACTGACCCAGATGGGCCGCGCGGCAGCGTGCCGTGCGGACCACGCCCGACCAGCACTCGAGGAGCGCCTCGGTCCCGTCGGTCGAAGGCCCGTTGACCACCACGACCTCGAACGGGTGCCACGTCTGCCGCCGCAAGGCCTGCAGAGTGCGCTCGAGACTCTCGGCGCGGTTGTAGGTGTTGATGACGACGGACAGTTTCATGGTTGCTCCCGCCCGGGTGGATGGCCCACCGTCCGAGGCATGGTGGGCCATGGTAGTGGCGGCCTGTTCGCGGCACCCACATCCAGGGCACGCACTAGATCGGGCTGAGGCTCGTGCCGGCGGCGGCCAGGACGGCGTCGACCAGGAGCCGGTCGCGGGGAACGGCGTCGATGGCCTTCATCCGCTCGAACTGTCCGCGCTTCAGGTTGGCTTGGAGGTCAGGATCGGCCCCGACGCGACCGAGGACCTCGGCCACGACCAGCGGGTCGAGGGTCCCCAGGAGGACGCCGGCACCACCCATCGTCTCTCCGACGGCAGCGGCGTCGTAGGCCACGACCGGGAGACCCTGGCGCATGGCCTCGATCAGGGGCAGGCCGAAGCCCTCGTGCTCGGAGAGGGACACGAACACGTCGGCCTCCTGGTAGTGGGCGGCCAGAGTGGCGGCTGAGACCGAACCGGTAAACACCACGCCTTCCAGCCCCAGTTTCTCCCGCAGCCGGAAAAGGGCCCGCATGTAGGACTCGGGCCCCCACGCGCCGACCACGAAGAGGCGGGCTGCGCGGTCGACTGCCGACCGCAGGGCGGCGAAGGCACGCAGGAGGTGGAGGTGCCCCTTGCTGGGCACGAGGCGAGAAACCATGAGCAGGTCGAGGCCCTTCTTGGTACGACGTAGCCAACCGGCATGGGAAGGGTTGGGCGCAGTCTGAAGGGCGGGCGGAAGGTAGGGCGGAACCACGCGGACGTCCTCGATGCCGAGCCGGCGGAGCTCCTCAGCCGAGTACTCCGAGTTGGCCACCGCCACGGCGACGTGGGGAGCCAGCTGCTGTAGCTCCTCTCGACCCCATGCCAGGTTGAGGGCGTCGCCCGGCGCCCACGGTTCGAAGAACCGGGAGGGGGTGATGTTGTGGTAGTAGATCGCCTTCGGCTCGGACCAGGTCAGCAGGTCGGCGACGAGGCCGCGGGAGCCGGTTGACGCCTGGTACAGGATGGTGC
>JAIVIH010000167.1:1945-7373 GCA_020200615.1 Actinomycetota bacterium
GCCTGGTACAGGATGGTGCTGGCACGCCGCCGGCTCGATCGGATGCTCGGGTAGACGTCGCACGGCCGGGCGTCCTTGCCCATCTCCGACTGGATGTCCTCGGCCCAGATCCCGCCCGTGAGGCCGGCCACCGCCAGGGCGCGACGGGTTTCCAGGGTGTGGGTACCGACCGCGTCGCGGAATCCCATGCTGGCCAGGAACTGGTGGACCTCCCGTCCGCCTCTCATCGTCAGGCCGCCTCCGTCAGCCACTCGTAGGCGGCCGCCTCGAAGCGGGCCAGCACCGCCTCCCAGGAGTACGTCGTGCGCACGTACGCCGAGCCGTTCGAGCCGAGGCCGGCCCGCAGCTCGGGATCGGCCAGGAGGCGGTCGAGGGTGCTCTCGAACTCGGCGTAGTTGGAGAACCACAGGCCGCCGTTGGAGCGCACGCAGTGGTCTCTCGTCACCACTCCGCCGGTGTGCACCAGCACCGGACGCTGGGCAAGCCAGGCCTGCATCATCACGATTGATAGGGACTCGTTCACGCTCGGCTGGCAGAAGACGGTGCTGGCCCGGTACATCGCGTCGCGTTCGCTCCAGTCCGGGCGGAGGTCGACCATATCGGGGCGCTTGGGTACGGGCACGTCACCTGACCCGGCCGACACCAGGCGCAGGGCCCCGGGATGACGCTCCTTGTAACGGAGGAAGTACTCGAACAGCAGCGGGGTGTTCTTGCCCCCTTCGCGGCGGCCGACGGCGAGCACGAACGGCCCATCCAGGTTGTGGCGCCGGCGGAAGGCGGCTGTATCGGCGGGCTCCTCCGGCTCGAAGCCCAGCCCCACGATCGCCTGGCGGGGCACTGAGCCGCTGAGGCGGGTGCCGAGCTCGGCCTCGGGCTGGGCGTTGAACAGCACGCCGCGGGCTCCCCGGAGCATGTCCGCAACGACCCGGAGCCGTGCGTAGGGCTCGTCGTGCAGGCACGGGATCAGAAGCGTGCGTTCGGGGTTGGCGGCGTAGGCGAAGTAGGTGGTGCCGAAGAGGTACGGCATGGCCAGCACGTAGTCGTAGCGGTCGCCCTCCCGTTCCAGCTCCTCTTCCATGGCCGAGGAAGCCACGCCGTTGCGCAGCCAGAGCCGCTCTTCCTCCCGTGATAGCGGAAGGCCTCGGACGATGGCCCCCTCGAGCTCGGCGTGGACACCCGGGTCGCGTTCATCCACCGGGAATCGCCTTACCACGATGGCCCCGTCCTGCACGGGGCCCGCAGGAAGCTCGTTGTGCCAGGTGTAGTGGCTGACCGCGCACGTCGTCAGCACGTCGACGGCATGGCCGGCGGCGGACAAGTGCTGGGCTAGTAGCCGGGCGTGGAGCTCCGCCCCACCGACGATCGTCGTCCCGTAGCGCGGAATCACTATGGCCAGCCGCAGCGGTGAGCGTGCCTGGTCGAGGCGGGTGGCGCTCACCCGAGCCGGTGGCGCAATTCGAGAAGCGCGTGAGCTGGCCCAGGATGCTGTTCATGTACCAGGTGAGGGAGATGCGGATGAGCCGGCGCCCGCGAGATACCACGGGCCCGATCAGCGGTCGCTTGGACTCGGTTGTGACCTGAGACGAGAAGTTGGCCGTCCGCTTCAGCTCGCCCAGAGCCGACGTCAGGATGTCGTCCGCCCGTTCCTCGTCGCCGGCCTGAAGCTCGAGCTCCAGGAGGACGCGGTCGGGGTACTCGCCCGCCGCCTGCTTGCGCCGGATGTCGGCCCGGATCTCCTCCATCAGGGCGGTGACGTCGATATCCGCTCCCAGGGCCCGGATTTCCCCTCCCCCTGCGCTCACGGACTCACCACCTCGACGATGGGATCCAGATGGAGCACGCCTACTTCGTCGGTCAGGCTGAAGACCTTGAACGACAGCTGCCGCTCCAACCAGTGGTACTGCTTCGACTCATCTCGCGAGTGGACGGCGATGGTCACGAAGTACTGGCCCTCGACCATGGGAATGGCCCCGAAGTCGAAGCGGACGAGCCGGCGGCCCTCGATCTTTCCCACCCGTACATCCAGCAGCGCCGTGTTGGTGCCATAGACCAACACGTCGAGGTGGTTGTAGATGGCCACCCCGATAACGGGGTCGTCGACCGGCTCCCCGGCTTCGAGGGTGAGCTCCAGACCCAGACGCTCTCCGGGCTCGAACCGGTCCTTCGGGTTCGCCTCGCCGTCGGTGACCCGCAGCTCGGCGACCTTGACCTCCTGCGTACCCCGGATGTGGCCCTTGTCGTCGACCTGGGGGGCGTAGCGCTCCCGGAAGGCGCGGGTGGCCTCCTGGGGCTTGCCGTCTGCGACGACGTCGCCCTTCTCCAGCATGATCACCCGATCGCACAGCTGGCTGACCACGTGGATGCCGTGCGTCACCAGGACGATGGTGCGGCCCTCGCGTTGGAACTCCTTGATCCGCTTCAGACACTTGCGCTGGAAGGGCTCGTCGCCCACGGCCAGGACTTCGTCGATGAGCAGGATCTCAGGGTCGACGTGGACCGCGACCGAGAAGGCCAGCCGGACGTACATGCCCGAGGAGTAGAACTTCACCTGGTTGTCGATGAAGCGCTCGATGCCCGAGAACTCGACGATGTCGTCGAAGTACTGGTCGGTCTGCTTCCGGGACAGGCCGAGGATGCTGGCATTCATGTAGATGTTCTCCCGGCCGGTCAGGTCGGCGTGGAACCCGGCACCCAGTTCGAGGAGGGCGGCCATCCGGCCACGCCGCTCGACGTAGCCCTCGGTGGGCACGATGATCCCGGCGATGATCGACAGCAGCGTGCTCTTGCCGGAGCCGTTGGCTCCGATGACTCCCAGGGTGCTCGACTCCTCGAGGTCGAAGCTGACATTGCGCAGGGCCCAGAAGTCCTCGACTGCGGCCCGGCGGTTCACGATCCGCTCCTTGAGCGACTTGTCGTGGTGCAGGCTGAACCGCTTGGAGACGTTGACCGCCCGGATGACGGACATCAAAGCTCCTGGGCGAAGTTGCCCTGGGCCCTGGCGAAGATCCGTTGGGCTAGCCAGATGAGCCCCGTCGAGCACACGATCACGGCCAGCAGGCGGGCGAGGTAGGAGCTGTACCCGGCCTGGTAGAGGACGTTGACGGGATAGACGATGGGCGTGAGCCAGAACCAGAACAGCAACAGGACCTCGATGAGGTGCTGGACGTCGCGCAGGTAGACGTTGGCCGCGGACAGCAGGAGGCTCATGGCGACCAGAAACGCCACCAGGGCGACGATGGCCACGGGCAGCAGGGCCAGATTCGGCCCGAAGAAGTCGAACCGGAACGTGAGGAACACACCGAAGACGACCACTAGCTGCAGAGCGAAGTGCACCAACCCCGCTCCGACGCTGGCCAGCGGGAGGATCTCGCGTGGAAAGTAGACCTTCTTGATCAGGCCGGCGTTGGACACGATCGAGGTGGTGGCCGAACTCAGCGTCGACCCGAAGAGGTCCCAGGCGATCAAACCCGAGAACAGGTAGAAGCCGAAGTTGGGAATGTTGCTCCGCAGGAACTTTCCCAGCACCAGCCAGTAGATCAGGAGCTGGCAGAGGGGACGAAGGAGCGACCAGAGGAACCCCAGGAAGGAGTTCTTGTACTTCACCTTGAGCTCCTTGTGCACCAAGGCGCCCAGGAGCTCCCGGTACCGCCACACCTCCCGGACGGCGGGGATGAAGCCCCGCATGAAGGTTTGAGGAGCGTTGACCCGGACCAGCCCGGCATCTTGGACGTCGGCAGTCAGAGGTGAGCTCCGCGGGTCGGTGGGCCGGTTGACGGGTGCCAGCGTAACGGATCGGCGCCGCCGGCCCCGTTTGCCTGGGCCGAACCGGTGACACTCGAGGGTGCCCTGGGCCCCTCCGGCGTCACCAGTTCATTCAGGGTCGGGCTGGAGCTCCAGGGAGCAGGAGTTGATGCAAAAGCGCTGGCCGGAAGGGGCGGGTCCGTCGTCGAACACATGGCCCAGGTGGCCTCCGCAGCGGCGGCACGTCACCTCAGTGCGGACCATGCCGTGGCTGAAGTCGCGGGAGAGGGCGACGTTGTCCAGGTTCGCCGGCTCGGTGAAGCTGGGCCAGCCCGTCCCCGAGTCGAACTTGGTATCGGAGCTGAACAGCTCGGCTCCACAACCCGCGCACCGGTACATCCCTTTGTCCTTGGTGCTCACGTAGCGGCCGGTGAACGGCCGCTCGGTCCCCTTGCGCCGCAGCACCTGGTACTGCTCGGAGTCGAGCTTGGCCTTCCACTCGTCTTCGCTCATGGTCACGTCGCTGCCCATCGGTCTCCTCCTCCATCTCATCGTGATCGCATACCGGTGACTAGCACGGGCCCGTGTCGGCCACCCCGGAGCGGTCGAGCTCGAGCACGGGTTCGAGCTCCTCGGTGGTGAGGGCGTAGGCCACACCCGCCCGGTCCCGGGCCACGGCGAAAGCCACTCCCGCAACCGTGCCCGACGGCGTGACCAGGGCGGCGCCGGAGTCGCCCGGCTGGAGGTCGGCGGCCAGGACGAACACGCTCCGCAGGGTCGGCATGTCCAGGTCGACGCTCCGCACCGTGGCCACGAGCTGCTGGCGGATGGCCGCGGGTGACACCTCGAGCTCCTCCTGGCCCTCGGGGTGGCCGAACACGGCGGCAAGCGTCCCCTCCTTGGCCGGCCCGAGGGGCAAGGGCTCCTGGCCCAGGTCGGGCACGCGAAGGAGGGCCAGGTCGCGCTCGGGGTCGAAGACGGCCACTACGGCCGGCAGCTCTGACCCGTCGGGACGCACCACCGTCGTCTCGCGCTCTCCGGCCACGACGTGGGCGTTGGTCACCACCAGGTCGTCGGCCACGGCGAAGCCCGTCCCGAAGCGGTCGAACAGGCACGCCTCGCCCTGGACCCGCACCGTGCTGGCCTTGACCTTGGCGATGACTTCCGGGCTGAGGTTGGTCTTGCGCGGCGGGGGGCTCATGTCCCCCGCCGGGCCCAGGGCGGTCAACACCTCGGGCATGGCCACCGGCCGGGTCAGCTTGCGCAGGGCGTGGGAGCCCTCGGGCGGCTCCGGGAGGGCGGTGCGAATGGCCCGTCCCAGGCCCGAGCGGGCGGCCAGGTTCCCGGGCCAACCGGCCACGTCATGCATGGCCGGTAGGACGATCAGCCAGACCACGGCCAGTACGGTGACCGGCCCGGCCACGGCGCCGGCCAGGCGGTCGGGCCGGTGGAGATCCTCGGACACGAGGGCCCGCTGGTAGGCGACGCCCACCCGCCGGCCCGCCCGCTGCCCACCGATCCCGGCGGCCACGAACAGGGCGAGGCCCAGGATGAGGCGGAGGGCGGGATCGCCCACCACAGCCAGCAGGGCGGGCGTCAGCAGGCTGGCCACGAGGAGGCCCTGGACCAGGAACACCGATGAGGTGCCGCCGATCACCAGCCCCAGCCGGTAGCCACCCCACACGGC
>JAIVIH010000423.1 GCA_020200615.1 Actinomycetota bacterium
CACCAGGAGAGGTCGTCGACTTCGCCCCCAGCCCCGTGGTCGCTCACCGCGTGCCGGACAAGGTCTCGGCTCCCGGCCGCCTCCCCGAGGGGTACGAGCGGCTCGGCGTTTACCGCCGCTCCGGGGTCCATCATGTCCGGTACAGCGACGGCCTCTACGACCTCTCCGTCTTCCAAGAATCCGGGCGGCTGAACCGCAAGGGAATTCCGGGGGGTACCCCCGTTGCCATCGGCCCGGGCCAGGGATGGCACCACGTCTGGCCCGGCGGCCACCTGCTGTTGTGGGAGGCCAAAGGCGTCGTCTACACGGCGGTCAGCGATGCCCCCCTGGACCAGGTTCTGACCGCGGTCCGGGCCCTGCCGGTGACGACGGGGTCGTCGTCCCTGTTCTCGCGACTCCGGCGCGTGGCCCGGTCCCTGGTCCAGCCGCTGGCCGACTGAATCAGCCGACTAGCGGGTGAGCGAGGCCGCCCGCTCCAGGCGACGCCGTCGTGCGATCCGGCGTCGTTCCCGCTCGGAGGCGCCGCCCCATACGCCGTGGTCGATGTTGTTGGCCAGGGCGTACTCCAGGCAGGGTTCCTTCACCGGGCAGGTGGCGCAGACCCGGCGTGCGACTTCCACGCCCACTCCGTCGCTCGGGAAGAACAGCGAGGGCGCCTCGCTACGGCAGTTCCCCCGCCCCATCCACTCGGTGTCCATCTCTTCGGTCCTCCTCGCTGGACCCCCGTTCGTAGTTCAACGGTTGGGAGCCGCTCGTAGTTCCCTGAGGCAAGGAGGAGATTTTCTCCCGCCTCCCTCGGTTCTACGTAGGGAAGGCGTTCCCCGGATCGCCCCGGGTCTACCGCGGCCTGGCCCTGGGGCAGACTCAGGGGGCGACGATGGGCGTCGCGGGAACGATCCGGGTTGGCCCGGCGTTCCGGATAATGGCGAGCGAGGTCGTCGAAAGGAGGCGCGCGTGGACGAGCGAATTGCCATGGAGATCCCCGACGAGACGTACCGGACCGGTCCGCCGGCACCTCCCGCGATGAGCCCCCGTCCCCCCCGATCGAGCCGGGTGTGGCTGGTGTCAGCCCTGGTCGGAGCGGTGGTGGGCGCGGCTGTGGCTGGTGGACTGGTGGCCGTCCTCGACGACTCGGACGGCGCCACGACGGCGACGGCGACGGGTTCCGACCGCGCTTCCACCAGGATCGGGACGCCGGGCGACATCCGTTCCATCCTGGAGAAGGTCGAGCCCGCCGTCGTCTCGATCAGCTCCCGCGGTTTCACTTCCGGCAACGTCTCCAACGTCGTGCCCAGCGAGGGCACCGGCACAGGGATGGTGCTGACCCCCGACGGCGACGTGCTCACCAACGCCCATGTGGTCGAGGACGCCACCAGCATCAGCGTCAAGCTGGGAACCAGCGAGCGGACCTACGACGCCACCGTCGTCGGCCGGGACGCCACCGCCGACGTCGCCCTTCTCCGCATCCAGGGGGCGTCGGGCCTGCCGACCGTCACCCTCGGGCGCTCGGCGGACGCCCAGGTGGGCGACGAGGTCGTCGCCATCGGCCACGCCCTGGCCCTGCCCGGTGGCCCCACGGTGACCACGGGCATCATCTCCGCCCTCGACCGCCGCATCGGCCGGTCGGCCGACGGCCTGGAGCACCTCATCCAGACCGACGCCGCCATCAACCCCGGGAACTCGGGCGGGCCGCTGCTCAACGCCGCTGGTGAGGTCGTGGGCATGAACACGGCCGTCATCCAGAGCGCACGGGGGGAGGACGCCCAGAACATTGGGTTCGCCATCGCCAGCGACACCATCCGCCCCATCGTCGAGGACCTCCGCAAGGGCAACTCCACCGGCGTCAAGGCCTTTCTCGGCGTCTCCAGCTACACCGTGAACGAGCAGGTCCGCCAGGGATTCGGGCTCCAGGTGAGCGAGGGCGCCCTCATCCTCGAAGTGACGCCGGGCACACCCGCCGAGGCCGCCGGCCTGCGCCGCGGGGATGTCGTCGTGGCCCTCGACGGCGAGAAGGTCACCTCCTCCGAGGGGCTGTCGTCCGCCATCCGGAAGCACAAGCCCGCCGACCGGGTCGACGTGCGCTGGCGCCGAGGGGCGGAGGAGCGGTCGGAGACGGTGACCCTGGCCCAGACGACCGGGCGGTAGGGTGCGGGATGGCCCAATCGCCCGACGAGTTCGAGCAGCAAGCCCCCCGGGGCCACGTGCGCATCGTCTACCTCGGGCCCGTGGCTCCCCACTGGGACGTCGTGTCCACTTTCGGCGACAGGAACGTGGTCGAGGAGTTCCGCCAGCGGGCGCTGGCCCGCTTGCTGCTGTTGCCGCCCCACGACCCCCAGTTCCGCCGCAACCGGGAGCGGGTGGTGCGGGATGCCGAGCGCGAGGTGCTCATCTTGGAGTGGGACCTGAGCGTCCCCGAGGAGGAGATCGAGGAGACGGCGGGCTGATCCGCCGGCCTACCT
>JAIVIH010000424.1 GCA_020200615.1 Actinomycetota bacterium
GCGCATAGGCGTTCGAGGGGTAGGTCAGGAGATAGCGGGGACGCTCCCGGCGGAGCCAATCGGCCTGCTCCCGGACCGTCCGGTCGATGTGGAGGGAGACGCCCGGGGCGGTGTGGACCACTCCTTCGGTGGTCGCCCCCCAGTTGGGGGCGACGCTTCCCGTGGTACCGGGCACGTGTGGCTTCTCGAACTGGCGGATTACGGCGAGCTTCTGATCGAGGTCTCGGCGATGCCACCCGTGGTCCCGGAGGGTGAGCGAAACCCAGAACAGCTGGGTCAGGGCCGTGCCCAGGGTTCGCAGCGGCCGGCCGGTGGAGCCCGACGTGCGGAGCGGGAACGTGGCACCGTGGTCGGCCGGCAGGGCGTCGCTCACCAGGGACGCGGCCGACTCCTGAGCCTCAGCCCGCGTGAGGATCGGCATCCGGCGCCAGCGCTCGAGGGTCATGGCGGCGCAAGGGGCCCGGTCGAGGGCCCTCAGGCGCTCGGCGTAGAAGGGGACCGACCTCTCCACGTGATCGAGCAGGAGATCCAGTTGACGGAACTGGAGGTCGGCGATGGTCGCGGCCGGCCACCACTGCGTCTGCTCGAGCTGGAACAGGAGGCTCAGGACCCCGGCCGCTCTCGGCGAGGGCACGGCCGGCCACTCGACCCCGCGCACCGCGCTCTGGAACGAGAACAACGCCCTCCTCTTCTGCGCCCTCTTCGCCGGCCGCGGGAAGATAGCCCCGTGCGATGGAAGGCGGTGTGCAAGCTGGGCCGTCAGCTGCCGGAGGTCGTGGAGGGGGAGACGTACGGCGTGCCCGCCCTCAGCGTTCGCGGCTCGCTGGTGGCACGGCTCCTCCCCGACAAGAAGTCGATCGCGGTCAAGGTCGGCCTGGACGAACGGGCGGCCCTGTGCGCATCGCGCCCCGAGACCTTCGTCGTCACGCCCGAGTTCCAGAACTACTCGATGATGATCGTGAGGCTGACGACGATCGGCGACGGCGAGATGTGGCCGATCCTGGTCGACTCCTGGCGGCGAAGCGCTCCGCCCCGGCTGGCGGCCGAATTCGAGGCCCGCCGGACACCAGGTGATTACTGATCGTTGCCCTATTTCCGGACCGGTGCTAAGAACGTCGCCATACGAGGACCTTCTTGCGCAGAGCTCTCCTGGCAGCCCTTCCGACGATCCTGCTGGTTCCGGCGTCCACCACCACCGCCAGCGCCGCCATCCTGTCCTGCGGGGACATCGTCACCCGCAACACCGTCCTCGACCAGGACGTCGGCCCCTGTGGCGTGGGCCTGACAATAGGGGCGGACAACATCACCCTCGACCTCAACGGGTACGAGGTGTTCGGTACCCCGGCCATCGGCGACGGCGCCGGCATCACCTTCCTGGGGCGCACCGGAGCGACCGTGAAGAACGGCACCGTCCGCGAGTTCGACGTCGGGGTCGTGATCGAGGGCGGGTCGGCCAACACGGTCCAGGGCATCAACGCCGTGAACAACATCTCGTTCCAGACGATCCAAGCCAGGGGCGGTGACGGGATCGCCATCCTCTCGTCCCAGAACAACCGGATCCTCCGCAACAACACCGTGAACAACGGGCCGTTCTCCGGGATCGGGATCTACAGCGACATCGACAGCGCCCATCCCCGCACCACGGGGGGCGCCTCCACCGGCAACGTCGTCGACGGCAACATCGTGGCCAACAACATCCAGGGACGGCAGCCGAACAACGTCGTCAACAACGACAACATCGGCATCCGCCTGGAGCCCGGTAACGCCCGGAACTTCATTCTGAACAACGACGTCTACGGCAACGGGCTGGACGGCATCACCCTCTTCACCCGGTCGGTCTTCAACGTCATCCGGGGGAACAACGTCACCCGGAACGGCTTCTACCGTGTCGCGGCCCGGCGCGGAAACGGCATCGGCCTCCAGATCGGGAACGCCGCCGGAGGCGCCAACGACAACATCATCGAGAACAACAACTCCACCAACAACGCCGACAACGGCATCAGCATTCGCGCCGGCTCGTTGAGGAACACGGTCCGCAACAACACCGCCGTCCACAACGCCGTCCTGCCTCCGGCGTCGGCCAACTTCGGGCCGACGTTCGACTTGCTGGACAACAACGTGAACTGCGACTTCAACCAGTGGCGGGACAACATCTACATCACCGCCTTCCCCCCCGACTGCGCCGGCGACCGCCCGTAGCGGGGGGCCGCGCCGCGCGGCCCGCGACGCCCGGCCCAGCCCGGCGAGAGGCGCCAGCAGGCCCCACGCTCGGGAGGAGGACGGGCCGGCTCCGTGCCGAACGGTGTGGCTGGCCCCGTCCGGGGCGGCGAAGCCGCAGAAGATATGGTTGATCGAACGCCCGTTCGGAACTACGCTGACGAAAGTACAGCGACGTAACTGTCACACCCCCTTCGTAGGGTGGGTTCCGCCACTCCCCATCGCGTTCGGCAC
>JAIVIH010000002.1 GCA_020200615.1 Actinomycetota bacterium
GCCCGGAGATGGGGACGGCCGCCGCCTGCTCGAAGGACAGGTTGGCCGGCTTGGCGGTGAGCCGGTCCGCTCGGGCGCTGGCGTACTCGGCGAAGGAGCCGTCGCAGGCGCCGTAGACGTCATCGCCGGCTTTGAACCCGGTCACGTCGTCGCCGACAGACTCGACCGTCCCCGCCAGGCTGCGGCCCGGGTTGAGGGCCTTGGGCCGGCGCAGCCCGAACCCGGCGACGCGGATGGGGTAGGGGAGGCCGGCCATGATGTGCCAGGTACCGCGGTCCACGCTGGCGGCACGGACGCGGACGAGGATCTGGTCGTCCGCGATGGTGGGCCGGGCGACGTCGGCGACCCGGAGCACTTCCTCCGGTGAGCTGCCGTACTCGTCCTGGACGATGGCCTTCATGGTTTCTCGCCGGCTGTCCCGGGCGCCGGATCCGTCGGACGGGCGATGGCTGCTCTGGTCATGGTTCTCTCCGAGGTCGTTTTGCTTACGTTGTAAGTTACTTACGTTGTAAGTACGGTACACTTACACCGTAAGTACGTCAACCCCGCACGGGAAGGCAACGTGAATGGCACCGCCGACCAAGGCCTCCCAGGCCCGAGTACCGCTGAGCCGTGATCGGGTGCTGCGCGCCGCAGTCGCCCTCGCCGACGAGAGCGGGCGCGGGTCGCTGAGCATGCGGAAGCTGGGCGAGGCCCTCGGCGTCGAAGCGATGTCGCTGTACAACCACGTGGCCAACAAGGACGACCTCCTCGACGGCATGATCGACCTCGTCTTCAGCGAGATCGACCTGCCGTCGGGCGAAACCGACTGGAGGACGGCGATGCGCCGGCGTGCGGTCTCGGCCCGTCTGGCGCTGTCGTGCCACCCCTGGGCCATCGGCCTGATGGAATCGCGGGCCTCACCAGGTCCGGAGACGCTGCGACACCACGACTCCGTGATCGGAAGCCTCCGGGCGGCGGGCTTCTCGATCGAGATGGCGGCGCACGCGTTCTCGGTTCTCGACAGCTACATCTACGGCTTCGCCCTGCAGGAGGCGAGCCTGCCGTTCCACACGGCCGAGGAGACAGCGGAGGTCGCTCAGATGATCCTGGCGCAGTTCCCCCGTGACGAGTACCCCCACCTCGCCGAGCTCACCATCGAGCACGTCCTCCAGCCCGGCTACGACTACGGGAACGAGTTCGAGTTCGGGCTCGACCTCATCCTCGACGGCCTCGAGCGGGCCCGGGAAAGGATCTGAGCGCTAGGAGTGGAAGGCGGCCAGCCGCTCGGCCTCGTCCTCCAGCCCTCGCCGGACCGAGGAGGGGAGGGGCTCGAAGGGCTCGAGCCGCACCCGGCCCTCTTCGTACTTCCAGGTGCCGGCCACGGCTCCGTCCACGAGGAACGTCGACACCGAGTGCGGGTTCTTGGTGCTGAACACGAGGGGCCGGTAGGCCTCGGGAAGGATCGCCTTCCGGCGGGCGTGGACCAGCAGGATGGCGTCCCACGTGGGCAGGAATCGGACCGGGGCAGGGGTGGCCGCATCGGGAAGGGGCGACCGGGGCAGGTCGAAAAGCACCGGGCCGTCCTCGGCGCGGAAGCGGCGCAGGGGGAGACGCTCCAGGACGGGGGCCACCTCGCCGGTGGGCAGCCCGGCCCAGTCGGCCAGCTCGGCCGCGGTGGAGGGGCCGAACCCGGTGAGGTACCGGCGGACGAGGAGCTCGTCCGCTTCCTCTGGAGTGACGGCCGGAGGGCCGAGCCAGCTCTCGGCGGAGGCGAAGAGGTCGGCACGGCGCCGCTCCCACGTGCCCGACGGCGGGGCCCGGACGAGGTCGACCCAGAGCCCCACGCCGATGGACCGGGACTTTCCCACCAGTTGGTCGAGCTCGCTCCGGCGGATGGGCCCCTCCAGGAGACGATGCCGCAGTTGCTCGGCGGCTTCCTCCAGGTCGGCGGCGGTGGCCTCACCGCGCATCGCCCGCAGCCAGTACGTCCGCCGCGCCGCCCGGACGGCGACGGCCAGCGGCCAGTAGTCCTCCGCCGAAACGAGGTGGATCGTCACCCGCATCAGGGTCGCCTGCACCACCTCCCGCCGCTCGAGGGCGTGAGTCAGGACGCCCCGCCGGAAGCCCTCCACCCTCGACCACAGCCCCACGTACATGGACGGCGCGTACTGGGCCTGCAGGCCGCCCATGCGCTCCAAGGTCCGGGGAAGAGGCAGACGGGCGCGTTCCAGGAGCAGCTGGCGGGCGAGGAGGGACCGGTTCAGCTCACGCTGGGACAGCGTGCGTTCCCTGCCGGCCACGGCCGCAACCTAGGCCGCCGGCCGGCGGATCGTGGTCCAGCCGTGCATCCCCGGCAGGCGAGTTGGGTAGAGCCTTCGGTCATGACTACCTCACTGATCTGGATATCAGGGGCGTCGGGAGGGATCGGAGAAGCGCTGGTCGCCACCGTGCCGTGGGAGGAAGCCCGCATCATCGGTATCAGCCGGAGCCAGGCGGAGGGTACGGAACACTTGGAGGCGGATCTGGCCGACCCCGCGTCCTGGCCTTCGGTGGGCGAGTCCTTCAAATCGGAGTTGGAGGGGTTCGACGGCGACCGGGTCGTCTTCGTCCACGCCGCGGGGACCATCGAGCCCATGGGGTTCGCCGGGGAGGTGGACACCGACGCCTACTCGACCAACGTGGTCCTGAACAGCGCCGCTCCTCAGGTGCTCGGTCACCTCTTCCTCAAAGCCGCCCGCGACGTCGACGCCCAACGTCACCTGGTCATGCTCACGTCGGGCGCGGCCAAGAGCGTCTACCCGGGATGGTCGTCCTACGGAGCGGGAAAGGCCGCCATCGACCAGTGGGTCCGTGACGTCGGGGCCGAGCAGTCGGAGCGGGGCGGCGTCGAAGTCATTTCCATCGCTCCCGGCACCGTCGACACGGGAATGCAGCAGCAGCTGCGGGAGGTCTCCGAAGAGGACTTTCCCAAGCGCCAGAAGTTCGTCGACCTCCACGAGGACGACAAGCTCACCGACCCCGAGGAGGTCGCCCGGGACATCTGGTCGGTCCTGGATCGCGACGTCGACAACGGGAGCGTCATCGACCTTCGGGAGCTGAGCAAGAAGGGCTGACCTAGCCGGGGGTTTCCTCGTTCAGCTGGTCCCTCCCCACCTGGAGGAGCCGCAGGACGGTGACGAGGCCCAGGCCGCCGACGAGGTTGCCCAGGGCGGCCCAGCCGAGGACGCCGAGCCAGTCGACGTACCCGAACGGCGCGCCGACCTGGAGGCCGGCGAACATGACCAGGGAAACGACGATGGCGTGGAACAGCGTGCCCGCGGCGAGCAGGAAGGCAGCGGCCACGGCCGCGAGGAGCTTGGCCGGGACGGAGTCGCTGCCCCGCTGCATCCATGTCATCAGGGTGATCACGACCCCACCGAGGATGGAGGCGGCGAAGGACTCGGCGTTCAGCCCCACCTCGGCGTAGTGCCGGGCCAGCTTCACCGCCGTCTCCTGGAGCTTGGGCACGCCGGCCATGGCCACGGCCATGATCACCCACCCTCCGATCAGGTTGGTGAAGGCGGTCCCGACCCACAGGCGGATCAGGGCCCGCGGGGTGGCCCGCCCGGCGGCGACGGCCACCACGGGAACGAGGAAGTTCTCGGTGAACAACTCGCTGCTGGCCAGGGTGAGAGCGATGAACCCGATCCCGAAGGCGAGACCGGCCAGAAGCGGGCTCCCGGTGGCCTCTTCGACCAGGAGGAGCCCGATGACTCCGATGCCCACGTCGATACCGCCGACGGCGCCGGTGGCGAGGAGGGCGGGCCACGTCCGGCTCAGCCGCTCCTCGCCCTGCTGGACCGAGCGCCGGAAGGTGGAGGCGAGCTCCTCGGTCATGCCGTACCGAGGATCAGCCGGGCGGCTCGCTCGCCGGCCCGCACCGCGCCTTCCATGTGGCCGCCGCCTTCTTCTGCCGTCTCGGTCCCGGCCCAGACCAGGCGGCCGCCGAGATGGGTTTGGCCGAACAGCGGATGGCCGTAGGGCACGGGCTCGGAATGCGAGTGACCGTCCTCGCTGGTGTAGGGGTCGGCCGCCCAGTCCCGTTCCATGTACTGCGCCGGGTCGCCCGCTTCGGGACCGAACAGCCTCGCCAGCTGGTCGAGAACCAGAGGAGCGCGCTCGTCGACGTCCATGGCCCAGAAGTCGGAGTGAGGCACGACGAGGCCCCACAAGGCGGCGACGGCGGCGTCGTGGGTGGAAGCGTCGTGGACCTCGTACAGGGGGCCCCGGTCGCTGAAGGCCGAACCGGAGCACCCGGCGGTCCGCCAGAAGGGCGTGTCGTACACGGCCACGCACTTGATGGCCTCGCCCATCCACGTGGGTGTGGCTTCGATGACCTCGAGGAACTCGCCTGGAAGCTCGGGAGCGAACGAGACGCTCTCCAGCGCCAGCCGTGGCGGCAAGGTCATGACCACCCACGGCGACTCCAGTCGGGACGAGGCACCGTCTTCATCCTCGACGTCGACAGCCAGGTGCGAGCCCTCGTCCGTCACGGCGGTGACGGTGGTGGCCAGAGAGATCTGTCCGGGGCTCAGTCGCTCGGCGAGCCGCTCGGAGAGGGCCTGGGTGCCACCGACGAAGCGCAGGAAGGCGGCCGGTGGGGGTGCCACCTCCACCGGTTCGGGTGGGTTCCCGTCGGCGTCCTCGTGCAGCGTTCGGCCCTCCTGGTACTGGGGAAAGGCGGTGAGGCCCAGTTCGGCGGCGAGGGCGCGGACGCGGGGCTGGTCCTCCCAGTGCCACGTGGCGCCCAGGTCGAAGCAGGCGTCGTCGGAGATGACGGTATGGAGCCGTCCGCCCACCCGGGTCCGGGCTTCGACGACCTGCACGGCCAAGCCGCCTGCGGAGAGGGCCGATGCGGCCGTCAGCCCCGAGAGACCGGCGCCCACCACCAGCACGTCCATCGCCCGGGGATCCTACCGGCGGGCCGTAAGCGGATCGGGCCGGTGCGGCAGGATGAGGGCCATGGCCGCACCCGCTCAACGTCCCATCGATCCCACGCCTGTCCATACGGACGGCCTCCCCCCGCTGCCCCAGCGGGAGCGCACCATCCCGGCCACGGCCTGGATCGAGGCGCCCGCCGAGGTGCTGGAGCTCGGAGCGGACATCGGCCAGCCGGCCGTGGCCTACAAGCGGCGGATCGGACGGTGGCTGCTGTGGCTCGCGGGCCCGTCCACCCATGCCGATGCCCGGTACATGGCCGTCGCGGCCGACGACCTCTCCGATCAATGGACGTACCGCCTGTTCCCCGACGGCACCGGGGAGGGGATCGGGCCTGACGGGCAGCGCCACACCCGCATGCGCACGTGGAAGGAGGCGCTGCGGGATACCGGCAGCTTCTAGCCGCCCTTGTGGCGGATGGCTCCGGAAGGCAGCATGGCCCGTGGCGCAATTCGTCAACCAGTACCCGACACCGGCCTGCATCCCCCGGCGCGACATCCAGGCGTCCCATCGGGAACGAGTCGCCGGAGCCACGGCCTTCGATACCCGCAGCGTCCTCGCTGCCGGCATGCCGCCGTCCCCCGTCGACCCGCGCATCGTGTCCAGTGCCCACGGCGCCCTCCGCCACATCCTGCTGTGTTACCCGGCCTACGCAGACGGCGAGCTGAGCCTGGCCGCCACCTACGGCGAGCTCATCGGCCGGCTGCCCGCGACCTGCCAGATCACGATCCTCGCTCATCCGAGGGTGCGGGACGACCTGGCCCGCATCGTGGGCCGCCAGCGGCCAAAGGCCCCGCCCACGATCGTAGAGGCGCCCGATTTCCTGGCCTTCTCGGTGTGGGCCGAGGACGGGTACGTGGCCGTCAACGATGTCGGGAGCAACCCTCAGCGGACGTTCCTGGTCGAGCCGTTCTCGTTTCCCCGCTTCGGCGACAGCATGATCGCCGAGCTGGTGGCGGAAGCGACCGACCTCCAGGCGACCCAGGCTCCCCTGTACTTCCAGGGCGGCAACGTCCTGGTGGGGGACGACTTCGTCCTCATCGGCTCCGACTACCTGACCAACACCCTCGAGACGTGGAGGGACTCTCAACCGGTCGTCGCCGGGGCGGGCCCCCTGGCCAGGCAGGCGCGCGACCTGTTCGTACGAACCTTCGACCGCACGCGACGGTTGCACTTCGTGGGCGTGGCCCGGCCCATCGCCGCCGACCTGCTGGCGGACCGGCGGTTCCACCAGGACGGCGCCCAGTGGACCGAGGAGGTGGGACCAGGAGCGGGTACCCAGCAGCCCATCTTCCACATCGACATGTTCCTCAGCCTCGCCGGCCGCAACCCCGACGACGGCCGCTACCGGGTGCTGGTGGGGTCCCCGCCTGAAGCGGCCAGGATCCTCGGCCAGACCGTTCCCGACCACGCCGTTCCCCGGGCTTTCGACGAGGTCGCCCGCCAGCTGACGGGGCTTGGCTTCGAGGTCATCCGCACCCCTCTCCCGCGGGTCTATGTGGACGACCCGCGGACGCGGACCCGCCGGTGGTACTTCGCCACGTCGAACAACTGCCTCGTCGAGATCACCGACACCTCCAAGCGGGTGTGGCTGCCGACCTACGGGCACGGCCCGTGGGAGGCGCTGCGGGCCACCGACGATGCCAACCGGGCGATCTGGGAGGAGCTCGGCTTCGAAGTCACCCAGCTGGGCGACTTCCACTACTTCGCCCAGAACCTGGGCGCCCTCCACTGCATCAAGAAGTACCTGGCCCGGGGCTGACGATCAGGCTCAGGCGACCTTGCCCAGGGCATCCAGGGTGCGCTGGCGCAGCTCATTGAGACTGACCCCTCGCTTGACCAGGATCATGGCCGCCAGTCCCTCACCTTCGGCCAGGACGGCCAGGAGAATGTGCTCGGTGCCGATGTAGTTGTGGCGGAGCCGGAGGGCTACCCGGAGCGACATCTCGAGCACCTTCTTGCTGCGGGGGGTGAAGGCGATGTGGCCGGGGAAGACGTTGAATGGCTGCTGGCACCGGCGCTGGCGCCGGCGGAGGCGGGTCTTCTTGAGCCGAAGGGCCCGATCGAAGGCTCCCGGTCCGAACGACTCCTCGATGGTGTCCCGAACCGCATCGAGATCGATGCCGATGGCTCGCAGAGCGTCGGCGTCGTCCGGGCCGGCGATGCCTCGCCCGATCTCGCGGGCCACGGCGGCCCGTACGTCCTCCGCGGTCACGCCCGACGCGCCCAGCACGGATGCGGCGACGCCCTCGCCCTCTCGAAGTAGCCCCAACAGGATGTGCTCGGTGCCGATGTAGCCGTGGCCGAGGCTTCGGGCCTCCTCCTGGGCCAGGACGACCACTTGGCGGGCTGCGGTGGTGAAGCGCTCGAACACCGCTACGCCCCCCTTCTCAGGAGACGCTTGCCCGAGTGCTTCTTGTGCACGGCCTGGCGACTCACTCCGAGAGACGTGGCGATCTCCTGCCATGACCAACCCTGGTCTCTGGCGTTGCCGACCTGCAGTGTCTCCAACGTTTCCAGCAGTCGCCGCAGGGCGGCCACGGCTCGCAGCCCGACGACCGGGTCACGGCTGCCGGCGGCGGCGGCCAACTTGGTTGCTTCGCTCATGTTGTCATCTTATGTTGACAGCGGGCCGCCTGTCAACAAGGATTGACAGCCGCCCGCGGTTCTGCCGGGCCGTCAAGCGGCGGCTGTGAGAGGCTTCGCGTCAGATGCCCGTTCACGTTGGAGGACCGATGGCGGATCCGTACCTGCCCCCGCTGAACCTGACCGAGCCGGCGGACAAGGAAGACCGCCGCGGCCCGTTACCGCCCGATGCGCACGTCCAGAGCAAGGGCCGGGGCCCGGTTGACCCGAAGCTCCCGAAGGCGGCGAAGGCGGCCAAGGAGGGCAAGTCGGCCGATCCGGTGGAGCGGAAACCGTGAGGACGGCTCAGGACGTGATCGGGTTCTTCGAGCGCAACCGGGGACTGGTCGAGAAGCCCGACGGGACCAACATCAACTGGATCACCGACTGGTTTGGGATGCACGACGCCTGGTGCGCCATGGCCTGCTCTCGGGCTCTGGTGGAGGCGGGGTTCACGACTGACGGCGACACGCTCGACTTGCCCGGGCTCGCCCTGACCACGGTGAAGGGCTGGGCCCGCGTTTCGGTGGTAGCCAAGGCGTTCAGCGATGCCGGCCTCTACGGTCAGGAGCCCCGCCCCGGTTCCCTGGGCATCCTCGTCTATCCGTTGAGCGGAGACTGGGTGGACTTCAACGGCTTCCCCGGAGACCATGTGTGCGTGGTCGCCTTCGAGGCCGACGACGGCACGGTGGTGACGTGGGACGGGAACATCAGCAACCGCCTTGACCAGAACCGCTGGCCGCGCTCGTGGTTCCACGGTTTCTGCTACCCGCCCTACGACGGCGAAGCCGCGGCCCCGGTGGACGCGTGGGCCGGCCTGTTCGAGGCCGTGCTGGCGTGAGCGAAACCGGGCTCACCGCCCGGATCTGTCGTCGAGCCACCGCTGCACCACCTCCTCCTCGATGGCGGCGTGGTCCCTCAGACCGGAGACGATGGCCTGAGCCACCCGAGCGCCCACCAGCGGAAAGCGGACATCGAGGTTGCCTTCGGTGACGCGTCGGGTGACCCCGCCCTCTTCGTGCAGGGTGATGGTGCCGGCACAGCGGAGCCGGTCCCGATAGTGATCGGGGACGATCCTGAACTCGGTCTCGTGGGTGTCGCGGTCCAGGATCGACTCCTCGACCCAGCTGAGGCGTTCGGGGTCGAGCACGGCGCTGGCCGCGGGGGAGAGGCTGCCGGCAAAGAAGTAGCGCACCTTCCGGGAGACGGTGTCACTCAGGTCGGCCTGCTCCAGCAGCTCCGGACGGCCCAGGTTCGGTAGTCCACCGAGAAGGGCGAGGAGGGCGGGGTCGACGAACGCCGCCTCCACCGCGGCGAGGGGCGCATCGAACCGTTGCTCCAGCTGGAACTGCACGCTGGATTCTCTCTCCGCCGGCCGCCGTCTGCCTCGGAGGGCCCTACTCGACGCTGAAGCGGTACACGTTGGTGTCGCGAAGCTGGAAGCCCACCCGCTGGTAGAGGCGGTTGGCCTCTTCCCGTGAAGCCCGGGAAGTGAGGTCGATGGTGCGGGCGCCGGCCAGCTCGGCCCGGGCGACGGCGGCTCGGGTCAGGGCGGTGCCGACCCCGCGCCGCTGGGCCGACCGGTCGACGACCACGTCCTCGATCCACGCCCGGAGGCCGGTGGGGATGCGGAAGAGGGCGAGGGTGAGGCATCCCACGATCTCGCCCTCCGGCCCGTCCCGCGCCACGAACAGCACTGTGGCCGGGGAGGCGATGATCTCGGCCACCTCGGCCCGGGAGGGCGGGGGAGCTGTGCGCGACAGCTGGGGTACCAATCGCTGGACCGCCGCCACCACCTCGGGCGTGGCCTCGGCCGCTTCCTGCACGGAGATCCCGGTGCTAATGG
>JAIVIH010000168.1 GCA_020200615.1 Actinomycetota bacterium
TCGCCCGGGTCAAGCGTTACCGGCCCGACAAGGCCACGGCCGAGGCCGACACGATCGAGTCCCTACGCCGCCTTCTGGGTTAGCCCGCCTTCCGGCGTTTCAAGTGGAGGCAGGGTGGGAATCCCATCCGTGCAATATCCCGCCACCTACAGGGAGAAGAACTCTTGGGCTTCATCATCGGACTGCTGCTCATCGGCCTCATAGCCGGTTTCCTGGCCCGGGCGCTCGTCCCCGGCCGTGACCCCATGGGCATCGTGGCCACGATCGTGCTGGGTGTCGTCGGCTCGTTCGTCGGCGGGTTCCTCGCTCGTCTCCTGTTCAACGACCAGGAGACGACGGCCGGCCTGATCGGTTCCGTCATCGGGGCCGTCATCGTCCTGCTCATCTACAACGCCGCCACCCGCCGCCGGGCGACGGTTTAGGAGATCCCCCCGCCCATTTCCCACGTTCAACCGACCGGATCACGAACGGGTCGCCCTCAGGGGCGGCCCGTTCAGGTTCTGGGCCGCGAGTGCGGTCAAGCGCTACGCTGATATCTCCGACGATTTCAGCAGCGAGGTCGATGTGGAGATTGTGGCGGTCGTTTACCAGCTCGAGTCTGGCGGGTGGCGAGGGCGGAGCCAGGACGTCACTAGCAGGGGTCGCACCCTGGCCGCCTGCCGGGTCCGAATGCGCCGGGCGCTGGCCGAGACTCGCGGGTGCCGGGAGGATGAGCTGGCTCTCCAGGAGAGCTTCGACCTGCCCGAGGGGCTGGGGGAGGTGCTGGAGAGCGTGCGGGAGGTCCGTCGCCAGGCCGACCAGCACCGGCAGAGGTCGGTGGAGGTGACCCACGAGGTGGTGACCCGGCTGGCTCACGTGGAGCCTTCGCTCGGGATGAGGGACATCGGCCAGCTCGTGGGGGTGTCCTACCAGCGGGTCCAGCAGCTCCTCAGCGAGACCAACGGGTCGAACGGGTCGAACGGCCGGGCCTGAGCGGCTGGCCCGGGGCTCAGTCCTCGGGTTCGAGGATGAGGCGAGCTGAGCCCGAGGAGATCTCGACCTCCGGGCCCCGCCTGCCCTCGTTGATGCGAACGGCGACGTCCGCCCCTTCCTGAGCCCACTCGAGCAGCAGATCCAGCGCGGCTGCGGCCCGGGTTCGCCCGGGGAACCGGGCTTCGAGGGTCACCGGCAGGGAGGCCGTGCCGCTTCCCTCACGGGTGAGCACACAGTCCAGAATCACGGTTCCCGGCCGCTCCTCGGCGAACAGCAACTGGCCGACGAGTGCGGTGCTGGTGGTGGTGTGCTTGCGCATGCTCAATACATCGGCAGCCACCGGCGTCGAATCGAGGGATTTTTCCCCCCACAGCCGGCTGCTTACCCGCTCAGAGGGCCGCTCGGGCCCAGCGGGCAGGTAATTCCCGTGCCTCCGATGCCGCAGTACCCGCCCGGGTTCCGGGCCAGGTACTGCTGGTGGTAGGCCTCGGCGTAGTAGAAGGGCGGAGCGTCCTCGATGTCGGTGGTCACGGGGCCGTATCCGGACTCCTGCAGCCGCTCCGAGTAAGCGTGGCGAGACGCCTCCGCCGCCTTCCGCTGGTCCTCGGTGGTGGTGTAGACGACCGAGCGGTACTGGGTGCCCACGTCGTTGCCCTGGCGCATGCCCTGGGTGGGGTCGTGGTTCTCCCAGAAAAGGCGAAGTAGCTGGTCAAAGGTAATGCTGGCGGGGTCGAAGACCACCAGGACGACCTCGGCGTGGCCCGTCCTCCCGCTGCAGACCTCCTCGTAGGTGGGGTTGGGGGTGAAGCCTCCCGCGTAGCCCACAGCCGTGGTGTACACGCCCTCCGTCTCCCAGAACTTCCGCTCGGCGCCCCAGAAGCAGCCCATCCCGAACACGGCCGTCTCCAGGCCTTCGGGGAAGGGGGGCTCCAGCGGCGCGTCCTTGACCAGGTGGCGGGCGGGAACGTCCAGAGGCCGGTCGCGGCCGGGAAGGGCCTCCTCGGCCGGGATCATCCTGGTCTTCTGCTTGCCGAACAGCATGGATGGCCTCTTCCTGGGGTCGCTCGGTGTCCATCCATCCCAACACACATATAAGAGAGGTGTTCCCCGGCGGTACCCTCCGGCCGTGGGGATCCTGCCCGAGGACGTGGCCCGGGTGCGGGCGGGCTCCGACCTGGTGCAGATCGCCAGCGAGCACATCGGGCTCAAGCGGGTGGGCCGGCGCTACGTGGGGCTGTGCCCCTTCCACGCCGAGAAGACGCCCTCGTTCTCCGTCAACCCGGCCGAGGGCCTGTACTACTGCTTCGGCTGCGGGGCCAGCGGCGACGTGATCACGTGGGTGCGGGAGGTCGAGCACCTCGACTTCGCCGACGCCGTGGAGCGGCTGGCCGCCCGGGCCGGCGTCCAGCTGCGCTACGACGACGCCGCCGCCTCGGCCGAGCGCCAGCGGCGGACGGCCCTGGTC
>JAIVIH010000425.1 GCA_020200615.1 Actinomycetota bacterium
CCCCTTCAACAACCGTCAGGCCCGGGTAGTCACCGGGTCAGGAGGCGAATCATGAGCATGGCCCCCCAGGCGCTCGAGCGTTCCGTTCTGGAACGCAAGGAGCGAGACGAGTTGGCGGCCATCGCCGAGGCGATGGGCGTCAAGCCCGCCGCCAGAGCGTCCAAGGCAACGCTGATCGACCAGATCCTGCGAGAGGCGGGCATCGAGACGGGCGAAGAGCGCCCCAAGCGCACGCGCGCCCCTCGATCGCAGTCGCCGGCCCGGGAGAACGGGGCCGCGCAGACCGCAGCGGCGACTGCCGCCGCCGCTGGCGCGCCCGAGGGCGAGGTGTCTGCCCTCCCCGGGTTGGAACCCTCGCCGGGTGACGCCCCGACGTCGTCCGAGCCCGCCAGCCCCCCCGCCGAAGACAACGCTCCGGCCGACGCGCCAGCTGCCGGCGCCAGCGGAGACGGAGCCGACCCTGCGACTGCGGCTGCGGCCGATGGCGCCGACGGTGCCGCCGGCGCGCCGGCTGTGGCTGAGGCGGCCCCCCAGAACGGCTCGTCCGAGGCTGCGGCCACCGACGCCCCGTCTCCGGAGAATGCGGCGGCCAGCAACGGCAGCGAGGGTGGCCGCACGGCTACCGCTGCCTCCGCCACCGGGCGCACGTCCACGCCTGCCACCGGCCAGCCCACGGGCAGCTCCCGTGGTGACGACCGAGGCCGGGGCGACCAGCGAGGGGCCCGGGAGGCCGCTCCCAGCCAGCAATCGGACAACCGAGAGGGCCGGGAGCAGCGCGACTCGCGCAACCCGCGCGACGGCAACCGCGGAAACCAGGGCGGGGGCCAGGCCACCGACACTTCGGGCGAGCCCGGCAACCGCCGCAGCCGGCGCCGCCGGGGCCGCGACCGGGGCGAGCGCGAACCCCAGCAGGACCGCAGCCAGGACCCGTCCCAGTACCAGGGCGAGCTCGTCGCCACCGAGGGCCTGCTCGACCTCCGCGACGAGGGGTACGGCTTCCTCCGCAACGGCGGCTACTTGGCCAGCCCCCGCGACGCTTACGTCTCCCTGAGCCAGGTCCGCCGCTTCGCCCTCCGCAAGGGTGACTACATCAAGGGCGCCGCCCGCCCCGCGGGCACGAACGAGAAGTACCCGGCCCTGCTACGCATCGACACCGTCAACGACATGACACCCGACGAGGCCCGCAGCCGCTCCCGTTTCGAGGACCTCACGCCTCTGTTCCCCGACTCGAAGCTGCGCCTCGAGGTGCCGGGCGACTCCAACAACATGATCGCCAGGATCGTCGACCTGATCTCTCCCATCGGGAAGGGCCAGCGCGGCCTCATCGTCTCTCCGCCCAAGGCGGGCAAGACCACCGTGCTGAAGCAGATCGCCCACTCCATCGAGGCCAACAACCCCGAGGTCAAGCTCATCGTGCTCCTGGTCGACGAGCGGCCCGAGGAGGTCACCGACTTCCGGCGCTCGGTCAAGGGCGACGTGGTCTCGTCCACCTTCGACCGTCCCTCCGAGGAGCACACGCAGGTCGCCGAGCTGGCCCTGGAGCGGTCGAAGCGCCTGGTCGAGCTGGGGCACGACGTGGTCATCGTCCTCGACGGCATCACCCGCCTGGCTCGTGCCTACAACCTGGCCGCACCGGCCACGGGCCGGATCATGTCCGGTGGTATCGACACCGGCGCCCTCTACCCGCCCAAGCGGTTCTTCGGAGCGGCCCGCAACATCGAGGAGGGTGGCTCGATCACCATCCTGGCCACGGCCCTAGTCGAGACCGGCTCCAAGATGGACGAGGTCATCTTCGAGGAGTTCAAGGGCACGGGCAACATGGAGCTCAAGCTCGACCGCAAGCTGGCCGAGCGGCGGATCTACCCCGCCCTCGACGTCAACGCCAGCTCCACCCGCCACGAGGAGTTGCTCTTCGAGCGGGGGCAGCTCCCGCAGGTGTGGAAGCTCCGCCGGGTCCTGAACGCCCTCGAGGCGGGCGCCGGCCTGGAGCTCCTCATGGACAAGATCAAGAGCACCAAGAGCAACGACGAGTTCCTGGCCGACATCGCCAAGGCCCCCGTCCCCGCCATCTGATCTACCCTCCCTCCCGCCGGGCAACCGCTGGCGGGCGGCTAGAATCGAGGGACTATGAAAACCGGAATTCACCCCAACTATGGCGGCGCGACCGTCCGTTGCTCGTGCGGCAATACGTTCAGCACGGGCTCCATCAGAAGTGAGCTGCGCGTCGAGCTCTGCAACGAGTGTCACCCGTTCTTCACCGGCAAGCAGAAGCTGGTGGACACCGGTGGACGGGTGGAGCGGTTCGAGCGCCGTTACGGCCGGCGGGGCAAGAAGTAGAGGGCGCCCGGCGGGGGACAGCCATGGTCCCCACGCCCTGACCGCCCCACCCCCGCACCTCCCATGATCGACCGGCTCGCCCAGCTCCAAGAGGAGTACGAGGCAGCCAAGGAGATGGTCACCGAGTCGACCGGGGACGACCGCCAGTTCCTCCGCGATCAGATCGACCACACCGAGGCCCTCATCGGCGACATCGAGGAGGAGCTGCGGATCCTCCTCCTGCCCGCCGACCCCAACGCCGACCGCAACGTCATCCTCGAGATCCGGGGCGCCGAGGGCGGGGAGGAGGCCAACCTCTTCGCCAAGGACCTCTTCGACATGTACACCCGCTACGCCGAGCGGCAGGGCTGGAAGCTTGAGATCCTGTCCG
This sequence comes from Actinomycetota bacterium, assembly GCA_020200615.1. The sequence continues at coordinate 2,708 of JAIVIH010000425.1, forward strand.
CCGACGCCTCCGACATGGGCGGCTTCAACGAGGTGACCTTCCTGCTCAAGGGCGACGGCGTGTGGTCCCGCATGAAGCACGAGGCCGGTCCCCACCGGGTCCAGCGGGTTCCCGTCACTGAGTCTCAGGGCCGGGTGCACACCAGCGCGGCCACGGTGAGCGTGCTGCCCGAGGCCCAGGCGGTTGACGTCCACATCGAGGAGAACGACCTCAAGGTCGACGTCTACCGCTCCACCGGCCCCGGCGGGCAGTCGGTGAACACCACCGACTCCGCCGTCCGCGTCACCCACCTCCCCACGGGCACGGTCGTGGCCATGCAGGACGAGAAGAGCCAGATCCAGAACCGGGCCAAGGCCATGCAGGTCCTACGGGCCCGGCTGCTCAAGCTGGAGCAGGACCGTCAGGCGGCCGAGCTGTCGGAGACCCGCAGGGGCCAGATCGGAGGCGGGGGCCGGTCCGAGAAGATCCGCACGTACAACTACAAGGAGAACCGGATCACCGACCACCGCATCGGGCTCACGCTGTACAAGCTCGACAAGGTGCTGATGGGGGAGCTCGACGACCTGATCGATCCCCTGCTGGCCGACGAGCGGACGCGCCAGCTGGCCGGTTGACCCCGGGCGCCGGTACCCCCCGGCCCCCCGCCCACACCTGGCGGACCTTGTGGGCCGAGGCCCAGGCCGCCCTGGGCTCCAGCCTCGACGGGCGGCGGATCGTCGAGCGGGCCTCCGGTTACGACGGAGCCGAGCTGCTCCTCCACCTCGACGAGCCCACGCCCGCCCGCACCATCGACTTCGCCGAGGAGATGGTCAGCCGCCGGGCCCGCGGCGAGCCCCTCCAGTACGTGCTCGGCCGATGGGGCTTCCGCCAGCTCGATCTCCTCATCGACCGGCGGGTGCTGATTCCCCGACCGGAGACGGAAGTGGTGGTCGACGTCCTGCTGGCCGAAGTGCGGGGGATGGCCCTCGGGCGGGCGCCGGTCGTCGTCGACCTCGGCACCGGCTCCGGCGCCATCGCCCTCTCCGTGGCCCGGGAGGCGGGCGCCCGGGTGTGGGCCACCGACCGGTCGCCCGCCGCCCTCGCCGTGGCCCGGGCCAACCTGGCCGGCCTGGGCAGCGCCCCGGCCTCCCGCGTGCGCTTGCTCGAGGGCCACTGGTTCGGCGCCCTCCCCCCCGAGCTGCTCGGCGGGGTCGACGCCATCGTCTCCAACCCGCCCTACGTCGCCGCCGGCGACGACCTACCCCCCGAGGTGCGGGACTGGGAGCCCACCGAAGCCCTGGTCGCAGGCCCCACGGGGCTGGAGGACGTGGCCCAGATCATCGAGGAAGCGCCCCTATGGCTGTCGCAGCCGGGCGTGCTCGTGGTGGAGGTGGCTCCCGACCAGGCCGACACGGCCGCGGCCATGGCTCGCAACGCAGGCTTCGCCGATGTGGACGTGCGCCGGGACCTGCAGGATCGGCTCCGCATGGTCG
>JAIVIH010000426.1 GCA_020200615.1 Actinomycetota bacterium
GCCTGGTCGTCATCCTCGACGACATCCACTGGGGAGACGAGCCGTCGCTCCTCGTCCTCCGCCACCTGGCCGATCACGTCGCCGGCGCCCGGCTGCTCGTCTTGGCCACGTTCCGCGATGTCGAGCCGGCAAGCGTGCTCCCCCGCGTCCTCCCCGACCTGATGCGGTCACCGGCCGTCGGCCGCCTCGATCTCCGCGGCTTCGCCCTGGCCGAGGTCCGCGAGCAGCTATCGAGGACCGTGGCCGGGGATTCGGAGGCCGAGGCGCGCGCTGTGTTGGACGTCACCGGCGGCAACCCGTTGTTCGTCCGCGAGGTCGCCCGGGCCATGGCGGAGGGAACGTGGAGTCCGGACCGGCCGCCCCGCACCGTCCTCGACGTCGTCAGGGCACGGCTCGACCGGGTTTCCCCCGACTGCCGCCAGTTGGTGCAGGCGGCGGCCATCGTCGGGCGCGACTTCTCGCTCAGTCTCGTTGCGGGGACGCTCGACGCACCCGTCGCGCAGTGCCTTCCTCTTCTCGACGAGGCCATCGCCCACGGCCTGGTCGACCGGGTCGGCGAGATCGGCGACTATCGGTTCGTCCATGCGCTGACGCGCGAGGCGGTCGAGGCGTCGCTCACGACCGCGGGTCGGGCTGCCCTCCACCGCGCCGTCGCCGAGGCGACCGAACGCCACTTCGCCGGCGACCTCTCCGAGCACCTCACCGACATCGCCCGGCACTGGGCCGAGCTGGCGCCGTACGGCGAGGCCGCCACGGCACGGAAGTGGACCATCCGCGCCGCCGACGACGCCGTCCGGCGCCTCGCCTACGAAGAGGGGGTCCGGCTGTACCGGGCCGCGCTCAGGCTCGGGGGGACGGCGGTGCCCGACGAAGAGCGTTGCCGGACACTGATCGCCCTCGGCCGGGCGTCGTACTTCGCGGGTGACCTTCACGGCTGCCTGGCTGCCGCAGCCGCGGCGGCAGACTCGGCGGGCGCCGCTCGGAGTCCCGAGCTGATGGCCGAGGCCGCCCTCGTCCTCGAAGCGGCTACCGAACCGGCCGTCAACGCCGTCGCCCGGCAGCTGTGCGAACAGGCCCTCGCCGCCCTCGGCGACACGGGCCGGGAGGCGCTGCGCGCCCGGCTCCTCGCGCAGCAGAGCCACCTGGCGTTCTACGACGGCGAGCAGGACCGCACCGGGCCCCTCAGCGCGACGGCCCTCGACCTGGCGCGACAGTCGGGCGACGACCGCGCCCTCGTCGACGCCCTGCGCGCTCGACAGGAGGCGTGCCCGGGACCGGCCGGCCGGCCCGAGGCACGCTGGTGTGGCACCCGCAGACGACGGTCACCATGACGTCGTTGACTCCCGGCGCCACCTATTCGTTCCACGTCTATGCCGAGGACGAGCACTGGAACCGCTCGGGAAACAGCAACACCGTCACGGCAACGCTGCGGCTCGACACCACGCCTCCCTCGCCACCGGTCGTGTCAGTCGACGGCGTCACCCCGTCGCAGGTGTGGCTGTCGTGGACCGCATCCACCGACGACATCCCGCTGAACCCCGTCGGCTACCGCTTGTTCATGGACGGCGCCCCCGCGACCAACGTGTTTTGGCTCACGAATGTGCACGCCGTCGTGCGCCACCTGGCGCCGGCCACGACGCACAGTTTCACGGTCGAGGCGCGGGACGTATCGGGCAACGTGGCGACGAGCAACACGGTGTCGGCGACGACGCAGGCGAGCTCGGATACCCAGGCGCCCACCGTCCCCACGAACCTGCGTTGGATCGAGGACCGCGGCGACTGCGAGGTCGTCTTCGCCTGGGACCAGTCGACTGACAACGTCGATCCGCAGTCGGCGATCGAGTACGAGGTGTACGTCAACGGTGTGTTCCGCGACATGGCGATCGGCAGCGGCGCCATCCACACCTACGGCGCCCGCGGGGCCGCAACCACCACCTTCACTCTGCGGGCGGTGGACCGAACGGGCAACACATCGGCGGCAAGCAGCCCCCTGACGTTGACGATCTACGACTGTTGAGTGCCTGACGAAGAGGTCGGCCTACTCGTAGTACCCCGAGTGGAGGTAGATGCAGGGCAGACCCTCGGCTCGGAACATCTCCTGGTTACGAGCGTCGTCCTCGAAAGCGAGGCGGAGGTCGAAGCCCCGGGCCCGGATTTCGGCAACCGTGCCCCGCTTGAACTCCAAGGCCGCCGTGTAGTCGCCCGAGGGGCGCATCACCAGGAGGTCCCACCGCACGGCGTGACGTTTCAACCAATCGAGAGTGGAGCCCTGGACCCGGAGCGGACGGCCGGTGAGGAGCACGATGACGACGCCCGGATCGAGCACCTCGAGCAGGCGGGCGACGTCCTCGATGAGGGCATCCTCGCCGCAGGCGTCGAAGAAGCCCTTCCAGTCCTTGCGTCCGGGCCCGGCCAGGAAGTGCTGGCGGTTGGCGGATCTCCTCCACCACGCCAGCATCGGCCAGCGTGGTGGTGTCGCCCAGGTCGCGGCCCTCGGCCACGTCCCGGAGGAGCCGGCGCATGATCTTGCCGCTACGGGTCTTGGGAAGGTCATCGGTGAAGATCACCGTCTTCGGGCGGGCGATGGCGCCGATCCGCTTGGTGACGTGACGGCGGAGGGCCTCACCTCGCTCCGAGTCGGGCTGCTGGTCGCCCTTGAGGGTGACGAAGGCGATGATGGCCTGGCCCGTCGTATCGTCCTTGGCCCCCACCACCGCCGCCTCGGCCACCGAGGGATGGTCGACCAGGGCCGACTCCACCTCTGTGGTCGAGACCCGGTGTCCGGAGATGTTCATGACGTCGTCGACGCGGCCTAGGAGCCAGAAGTAACCGTTCCCGTCGATCTTGGCGCCGTCGCCGGCGAAGTACCGACCCTCGTACCGTGACCAGTAGGTCTGGTGGTACCGCTCGGGGTCGCGGTAGATGCCCCGCAGCATGCTGGGCCAGGGCCGGGTGAGGGTCAGGTACCCCCCGCCTCCGGCGACGGGCTTCCCCTGCTCGTCGACCACCTCGGCGCCGATGCCCGGAAGGGGGAACGTGGCCGACCCGGGGCGAAGGGTGGTGGCCCCGGGCAGAGGGGCGATGAGGATCGCCCCCGTCTCCGTCTGCCACCACGTGTCGACCACGGGGCAGTGGCCTCCGCCGATGTGGGTCCAGTACCAGACCCAGGCCTCGGGGTTGATGGGCTCGCCCACCGACCCCAGCACCCGTAGCGAGGAGAGGTCACGGTCCTCGGGGAACTGGGTGCCCCATTTCATGAACGTGCGGATGGCGGTGGGCGCCGTGTACAGG
>JAIVIH010000169.1 GCA_020200615.1 Actinomycetota bacterium
GGACCCCTTCGACGCCAAGAACTGGAGCGCGACCGACGGCGCCGGTGTCGTCCTGGGGGGAGGCGGCAGCGCGGCGCTGGCTATGCGGGGGGCCGCCCTGGCCGGCACCTTGCCCCGGACGCTCGCCTCCGGCTTTGCTGCGGACTTCGGCACCAGCGTCCTCGTCGACCTGGTGGGTGGCAACGCCCGGCCCGGCCAGATCGTCACCAACGCCGTCTTTTCCGGGACAACGGGTCGCGCCTTCGACGGCGGTCGGTTGCGCGGCGAGAACACTGCTTTCGGCGTTCTCTCCCGGACCTGGCCGGGGTGGCGACAGAAGATCGGGCGGGGCAATCTCTTCAACGTCCAAGGCCGGCGCCGCTACATTCACAACGAAGTACCTCTGGAGACTCCCCCTGGCCGCCGGGGCCTGCCACGAGTCGACAGTTACGTGCCGAACCAGGAGATCGTGTCGAGGAAGTCCACCCAGCTCGCTGCGATTCGAGGAACGACGGCCCGGCGATATCTCGACGAGCTGCGAGACGTCTACCCACCCGGGGCCAGGATCGCCGACGTCCCCTCGGCTGGCTCGCTTCGAGGCCAGGTCCTCACCGGCCAATCGATCCTCGAGGTGCCACCCCAACGGACCCCGGTACCGCAGGAGATACTCGACTACGCCAGCGACAACGGCATCTTGATTCGCGACAGCACCGGCCGTGTGCTCAATCTCCCGGAGGACTGATGGGATGACCGTTTCCTACAGCCGCAGGTGGAACGACGTACGCAAGAAGCCGATGCAGCCGATCCAGGAGGACGAGGCCCGGCGGATGCATGAAGCGGGGCAACCGTATGTGGCCTATGTTCACGGCGTCGACGCTCGCCGCGACGCCGTCGTAGAGGTGGCACTGTTCTCACCGACGGTGGTCGTGTACTTCCTCGATGAACGCGGGAAGCGGACCATCCACTACGCGTTCAGATCGGACGGACAGGGCGGCCTGTTCCTTGACGAGTTCGGCTGGCGCAACTACGCCCACGATGGGCAGATCACCCTGAGCGAGATCCACCGTTTCTCGGAGGACGGGAGCGTCTCGGTCGCGCGGACAAACGCGACGACTGACAGAGAGACGACCTGGGAGGAGAAGCTCGAGGACACTGCCTTGCTTCTGGAGCCGATCCCCGCCTTCGGCGACTACGAGAGCATCACGCGGTTCGAGCGCGTCCATGGGGATGTTGCCGGGTCGCCCGACCCGTTCTCCGGCAGGATCTGAGCCCTTCCACGCCGCCTCCTGCATCGCGTCGCCCGCAGCGCCGCAAGCGGGTCCCGGGTCTACCCTGAGGGCAGGCTGCTGTCAGCGGCGGAGGCATGATGTCCAATGAGTTGAGGACCCAGAAGGGCGCCATCTCCAAGCTCGCGCAGGCCTTCGCAACCGAGGCCGCCGAACTGGGGTCAGCGCTGCCGGGGTTTGAGTCTGACGCCTACTCGGTCCACGACGCCTTCGGCCCCTGGGGGGTGTCCCAGGAGATGCTCCAGGAATACCTCGACACGGCCTATGAGGCCCTGAAGGGGCTGAACAGCCTGCGCACTGCGCTGGCCAATGACGCCGAGCGCCTGTCGGCCGTGGAGTCCAACTACGACCAGGCGGAGTCCTCCTCGACCTACCGCCCCAGGGGCTAGGGCCGTGGCCCTGCCCGAGGAGCACGGCGCCGGCGCCCAGGGCGAGGAGCCGCCCCCGCCGCCGCCCCCGCCGCCCATCGCGACCTCCTTCGACCTGTGGGACTTCTTCGGCGACCCGGCGCAGCTGCGGGCCGCGGCGACGGCGTGGGAGGCCATCGCCACCCATCTGGAGGGAATCGAACGACGCCTGGGGGCGACGGTGCGGGCCTCCGGCGCCGAGTGGTCCGGAAAGGCCCACGACGCCTTCCGTGAACACTGGGATGCGATGGGCCCCGAACTGGGGACGGGGGCCGACGGCATGCGCGAGGTCGCCGCCCAGCTGCGGGGCATGGCCGACGAGCTGCAGGCGAAGAACGACCTCATCCAGTCGATCTACGTCATGATCGCGGCCACGGCCGCGGTGTCGGTGGTGTCGGGGCTGGTCACCTTCGGCGTCGGCGCCGCCGTCGGGGCCGCCTCGGTGGCCGCCAACGTCATGAAGGCCGAGCGGGCGCTGGCCGCGGTCAAGGCCTTTGTGGTGGCCAGCCGGGTCGCCATGGCCGCGGTCAAGGCCACCAAGATCGGGGCGTTCAGCCTCCGCTTCGCCGGCTTCGCCGCCCAGGGCACCATCGCCACCGCTGCGGTCAAGCAGGTGGCCCTCGACCAGGACCCCTTCGACGCCAAGAACTGGAGCGCGACCGACGGCGCCGGTGTCGTCCTGGGGGGAGGCGGCAGCGCGGCGCTGGCTATGCGGGGGGCCGCCCTGGCCGGCACCTTGCCCCGGACGCT
>JAIVIH010000170.1 GCA_020200615.1 Actinomycetota bacterium
ATGGCACAGGCAGTATGGAAGAAGATCGTGCTGGCCGACAGCGATGCCACCGTGGTCGTGGAAGGCAACCACTACTTCCCGCCGGAGTCGGTCCGCTGGGACCATCTCGAGGCCAGCGACAAGCGCTCGGTCTGCCCATGGAAGGGCTCGGCCAGCTACTACGACGTGGTCGTCGACGGAGCCGTCAACCGCAACGCCGCCTGGCTGTATCCCCGCCCGAGCCCGGCTGCCGCCAAGATCGCCGGGTACCTCGCCTTCTGGCACGGCGTCAGCGTCGCGCCGTCACATCCCGACGGCCATCGGCGACGTGCGTTGCCGTTCCCGTCCCGGCGCCGCTCTGTGAGGCCAACGCCGTCCTCCGGCCGGTGGAACCGACGGTGACCGCGCCGGCTCCACCGTCCTCGCATGGGGTTGCGCTCGTCGTCGGCCGTCAGGCACGCTGGGCCGGAACAGCCCGAGCCAACAGCCGATCGGCTCACCAGACGCCGGACTCGGCTCGCGTGCGACCGGGAACCCCACCTGGGTCTGAGAAAGTCGCGGCCCCTGGCGGCCGGGCGGAATGCAGCCTGTCGCCAACGGGTTGCTTCGCCATGGTCGGCGTGTGCACCTACTCTCTGGCCATGCCCTCGCCCGAGCCGGAGAGCTCGACCGGGCCCGGGCCTGCTTTGACACGATGACCGGCTTCGCCGCCGACGTGGGCCTGCTGGTCGAGGAGATCGACGGCGCCAGCGGCGAGCTGCTCGGCAACCTTCCCCCGGCGCTCACCCACATCGGCCTCGTCAACGCCGCCAACGCCATCGCCAAGGCCAAGCGCCGCCGGCCATGACGGCGTCGCCCGGTTTCGAGGGTCACGAGGACCCCGTCCGCCCCGAGATCCTGGCCGCCTTCGCGCGGGCGTGGGCCGAGATCGCCCGCCCCGGCACCTGGTGGGACGGGCTATCGCGCCTCGCCATCGCCGGCGCGGCCCGGGCGGCCCGCAGTGGTGACGTACGCCCACCGGCAGCCCCCGCCGGCCAACCTCCGCAGGCATCGAACCTGGGTGGCCATGGCCGTGCCAGTGCCGCCGTCGGTCCTGGGCGCGGTCCCAGCGGCCATGCGGGCGGTCAACGAGCTGAGCGACGTGCTGTACATGCCCCCCGAGCAGATGGCGGACCCCGACTGGCGCCGGGGCGACCTCCACCGCGCCCAGGCCGAGCTGGTAGCAGTGGGCACTTCGCACGCCAACCAGTGCCTCTACTGAACGTTGGCCCACGCAGGGATGCTCAGGTGGAGCGCCCAGGAAACCGGCCGGCGGGTAGACCTTGCCGGCGTCGTCGACGCCGGCATCGACCCCGGGCTGACGGGCGGGCGCGAGCTCGCCGCCCTGGGGCGGGCGGCTGCGGGCAATCGGGTCGACCGCGCCCCCCTTGATGCCGCCGCGGCCGCCATCGGCGCGCCCGCCGCGTTCGACGCTGCCGCAGTGGCAGCCAACTTCGAGATCATGAACCGCGTCGTGGACGCCGTCGGGCTGCCCGTCGGCCGCCACCGCCGGGAGGAGGAGCGCGAGGTGATCGAGCTCCTCGGGCTGTCGGCGTTCCCACACGCCGCCGGCTGACCCGGAAACATCTAGGCGTCGTTGGCCGGCCTGGAACGCCGCCGGTCGCCGGCGCTGGCCGACTGCGACGGAGCGAGGATCTGGCCGCCGGAGGGCTGGGTTGAGGTAGCGGCGCAAGCGAGCCGCTTCACCGCTTCTCGGGACTGCTTCCTACTCGGCGAACCGGATTACTGCCCCCCGTGCCATCCCACGGAACACATCGCGAGCCCCTCTCGGCGCAGTCGCCGTGGGGAAGGGAGCGACGCCCTGGCGGGTTCCCACCGCGTCCGTTCTCGAAGATCGGAGCTACACGGCATGGTCGAGTTCGATCTTCTCGCCGCACTGGTCGGCGGGTTGGTGGCCACCGTGGTGATGTCGCTGATGATGTCGCTGGCCAAGACCGCAGGGATGACCCAGATGCCACCGATGTCCTTGGTGTCCGCGACGATGCTCAGCGGCGATCGCAGACCGCAACCAGGATCGGCGCGCTGATCCACTACGTGGTCATGGGCACCGTGATGTTCGGCGTCGCCTACGGGGCGCTGCTCAGCGGCCTCGACAACGACAGTTGGTGGGTTGGCGCCCTCGGCGGCCTGGCCCACGGCCTGGTGGTCGGTGTCGTGTTCATGCCCATGATGGCCGTCATGCACCCCCGAATGTCCCGCCAGCTCGTGGCCGCGGCAATGGCGGGGCGGCCGTCGCTGAGCGAGGCGGTGAGGTGAGGTGACGCTTGACCCTCCGGGTGTCTTGGGACGCAACTGGGGCGCGATGACGCCGGCCGGAATGCTCATGGGCCATGTCCTCTACGGGGCCGTGCTCGCGCTCGTATACATGGCGCTGGCGTGTAACCCCCGGCTCGAGCCTCGGGTAGTCCGCCGGCGATTGGGCGCGGCAGCCGCAGCGGTGGGGTCCACTGGGCCAAGGCTCACCGGTTTACCGGCCAGAGCGGCCATGTGGAGTCCGCCACCCACGCCGGCTGACTGGTGTCTCGCTCTCCAAGGTCTCCGTCGCCGGCCGGCGGCTGGCGATCAGCACACCGACATTCGAGACTGCGAAGGGCACCACGTAGGTGACTGCCGACTTGAGCCAGACGAGCGACGTGGCCTCTCCCCGCAGCACCACATCGGTTGGTTGATGCAGAACAGGACCGTGCCGACCACGAGGGCGACGATCACCGTTCTTCTGAGGTGAGGCGGATAGGCCAGGACGGCGAGCGCCTCACGCCATGAGGACCAGTTCGGGGGATTCGTTCTGTCCGCGCTCATCGGAGGTGACCGTCACCGTCGTGCCGGTCCAATCCACCCTTCCTCGGTCCTTCGCACCACGGGAGGCCGAGGATGCCTCGCCGGTCAGGCACCTCGCGGGCAGCCGTCGTACGTGGCGGCTGCCCTCGCGCTCCCCCAGGTTGGTCGAGCCGTTGTTGGCTGGCTGAGGTGCGCAGTAGCGGAGCTTCGGGGCGAAGGTCACACGTTCTCGTAGCAGAAGTAGAGGGCGCCGATGAAGAAGGGCAGGCCGAGGGTGTACGCGACCCACTTGTGGCCACGCCGGCCGATGAACCAGGACGCGAGCCAGACGGCTCCGGCGGCGGCTCCCCAGGCGACGGCAGGGGTGCGGGCCGCTGACTCCCCCGACAGTCCGGCGGCATCGAGAGCGCGGATTGGGCTTTGTACCGGCGGCTGCGAGCCAGCCGTTGGAGCCGGCTGCTCGGCAACCGCCTGGACCGGCGCGCTGACCAGCCCGGCCACGACGATGAGGCGCTGAGCGGCGCTGAAGTGGGGATGGCAGGTCGTGAGGGTCAGGCGGTCATCCTCGGTGGGATCGAGCACCCACCCGGCGTCGGGTTCGACCACGAGCAGCTCGCGCACCTCGTAGCGGAAGCGACCGCTCGTCGTGGTGACGAAGATGGGGTCGCCCGGCTCGAGCTCGTCGACGTCGTAGAACGGCGCGCCGTAGGTCGTGCGGTGGCCGGCGATGGCTGCGTTGCCGCGGTGGCCGGGCATGGCGGTGTCGGGATAGTGGCCGGGTCCCTTCTT
>JAIVIH010000171.1 GCA_020200615.1 Actinomycetota bacterium
GATCAATATCGTCCACGCGGACCTGAATGTCGCTGCCAAGCGACAGTACGTCCTCGACGCGCTCGACCCGCTTGCCGCGGCCGAGCTTGGAGATGTGGAGCAGGCCGTCGCGGCCGGGGAGGATGTTGACGAAGGCGCCGAACTTGGTGATGTTGACCACCTTGCCCGGGTAGACGTCGCCCACCTCGGCCTTGGGCGGGTCGAGGATCAGCGAGATGCGACGCCGGGCCTCCTCCACCGCCGAGCCGTCCTTGGCCCCGATGGTCACCGTGCCGACGGTCCCGTCGTCGTCGACGTTGATGTCGGCGCCCGTCTCCTGCTGCATGGTGTTGATGACCTTGCCCTTGGGCCCGATGACCTCACCGATCTTGTCCATGGGTATCTCGAAGCTGACGATCTTGGGCGCGGTCTCGGCCACCTCGGGACGAGGCGCGGCGAGGGTCGCGGTCATGACCTCCAGCACCTGCATCCGAGCGTCCCGGGCCTGGGTGAGGGCCCCGGCCAGCACGTCGGCCGGCAGACCGGCGATCTTGGTGTCGAGCTGCAGGGCGGTGACGAACTCGGCCGTGCCCGCCACCTTGAAGTCCATGTCCCCGAATGCGTCTTCCGCCCCGAGGATGTCGGTCAGGGTCGTGTACTTCCCGTCGGCGAACACCAGGCCCATGGCGATGCCGGCCACGGGCGCCTGGATAGGCACGCCCGCGTCCATCAGGGACAGGGTGGACCCGCACACCGACGCCATGGACGTGGAGCCGTTGGACGACATGCAGTCCGAGACCACGCGGAGGGTGTAGGGGAACTCCTCGATCGAGGGAACGACGGGCAGGAGAGCCCGCTCGGCCAGCAGGCCGTGGCCGATCTCCCTGCGCTTGGGGCCACGCATGAACCCGGTCTCGCCGGTGGCGAAGGGGGCCATGTTGTAGTGGTGCATGTACCGCTTGGTGTCGTCGATGCCGATGGTGTCGAGCATCTGCTCCATCCGGGGCATGCCGAGGGTGGCGACGGAGAGCACCTGCGTCTCACCCCGCTGGAAGAGCCCGGACCCGTGGGCCGTGGGGATGAGGCCGACTTCGGCCTCCAGGGGGCGGATGTCGGTCGGGCCACGGCCGTCGATGCGGACGCCTTCCTCGACGATCCGCTTGCGCACGAGCTGCTTCTGCAGCGAGCGCACGGCGGCCTTGACTTCCTTCTCGCGGCCCTCGAACTCGGCCGCCAGCTCCTCGAGAATGGAGGCGATGGCCGCGTCGGTGGCCTGGTTGCGCTCGGCCTTGGCCACGATGGTACTGGCCTCGGCCACACGGTCCGTGCCGACCGCCGCTACCCGCTGGAAGACGTCGTCGCCGTAGTCGATCTGGGGCGCGTAGGCCAGGGGCGGCTTGGCCACCAACTTGGCCACGAGCTCGTTCTGAAGCTCGATGGACTCCAGGATCCAGCGCTTGGCCGCCTGGAGACCGTCGGTGATGACCTCCTCGGTGACCTTGGGAGCACCCTCCTGGTAGAAGCGCCAGGCGTCCTCCGTGCCACCCGCCTCCACCATCATGATGGCGACATCCGTCTCACCCTGGGAATTCGCGGGCAGGGGCCGCCCGGCCACCACCAGCTCGAAGGTCGACTCGTCGCCCTCCTGGTAGGTGGCGTGGGGGATCCACTCACCGGTGATCGACCACGCCACGCGGACAGCCCCGATGGGGCCGTCGAAGGGGATGCCAGAGAGCATCAGCGCCGCCGAAGCGGCGTTGATGGCGATGACGTCGTGGGGGTTCTCCTGGTCGGCGCCGAGGATCGTGCCCACCACGTGGACCTCGTTGCGGAAGTCCTTGGGGAAGGACGGACGCAGAGGCCGGTCGATGAGACGGCAGGTGAGGATGGCCTGGTCGGTGGCCCGGCCCTCACGCCGGAAGAACGAGCCGGGGATCTTGCCCGCGGCGTACATGCGCTCCTCGATGTCGACGGTGAGGGGGAAGAAGTCGGCCCCCTCGCGCACGCCTCGGGAGGCGGTGGCGGTGCAGAGCACCAGGGTCTTGCCCATCTGGGCCAGTACTGCGCCGTCTGCCAGCTGGGCGAGCTTGCCCGCTGAGAACGACAGGGTCTTCTCGGTCCCGCCTACGGGACCGGATACGGAAATCGCTTCCGCCATGTAGAGCTCCTTCTGACCGGCCGGCGCGAGCCGGTCCGGCAGATCGGGGCGGCGACGGAGTCAGTTCCCAGTTGTCAGCCACCCGGGCGCGTGTGCCGGCCGGGGGGTTGGCGACTGGCAGCTGATCTCTGGCGCTGCCGATCGGTTGTTTGGCATATCCGAGCGGCGCGTGCGCCGCTCCCCCGCTATCGGCGTAGGCCGAGGCGGGCGATGAGCGCCCGGTACCGCTCGACGTCGTTCCTCTTGACGTA
>JAIVIH010000427.1 GCA_020200615.1 Actinomycetota bacterium
CGCCCGGTGGTGGAGGTGTGCCCGGTCGAGTGGGGGCGCATGCCCGGGCGCAGCGTCCTGCAGTGGGACAAGGACGACTGCGCCGTCGCCGGGCTGGTGAAGATCGACCTGCTGGGCCTGGGCATGCTCACCGTCCTGCACCTGGCCGTGAACCTCATCCGGGAGCACCACGGGGGCGACGTCGACCTGGCCACCATCCCTCAGGACCCTGCGGTTTACGACATGTTGTGCAAGGCCGACTCGGTCGGGGTCTTCCAGGTGGAGAGCAGGGCACAGATGGCCACCCTGCCCCGCCTCAAGCCCCGCACGTTCTACGACCTGGTGGTGGAGGTGGCCCTGATCCGGCCTGGGCCGATCCAGGGCGGATCGGTCCACCCCTACATCCGTCGCCGCAACGGCACCGAGCCCGTCACCTACCTGCACCCTCTGCTCGAGCCCTCCCTGAAGAAGACGCTGGGCGTACCCCTGTTCCAGGAGCAGCTCATGCAGATGGCCATCGACGTGGCCGGCTTCAGCCCGGGGGAGGCCGACCAGCTCCGCCAGGCCATGGGCTCCAAGCGCAGCCACCAGCGGATGGAGGCCCTGAGGGGGAGGCTCTACGAGGGGATGGAGGCCAACGGCATCACCGGGGCGGTGGCCGACCAGATCTACGAGAAGCTGGCCGCCTTCGCCGACTTCGGATTTCCCGAGAGCCATTCGGTGAGCTTCGCCTACCTGGTCTACGCCTCGGCCTGGATCAAGCTGCACTACCCGGACGTCTTCCTGGCCGCCCTCCTCAACGCCCAACCCATGGGCTTCTACTCGCCCAACACCCTGGTGGCCGACGCCCGCCGCCATGGGGTGACCGTCTTCGGGCCGGACATCAACGCCTCGGACGCCAAGGCCACGCTCACCGAACGGGGGAGAACAAACACAGTCCGGCTCGGGCTCGAGTACGTGCGCAACCTGGGTGACGACGTGGCCCAGCGCATCGCCGCCGGTCGCCCCTACTCGTCCATGGAGGACATGGTCCGTCGCGCCGGGGTGGGCCTGCCCGCGGTGGAGGCGCTGGCCACCGCCGGAGCCTTCGGGTGCTTCGACGTGGAGCGGCGGGAAGCGGTGTGGGCCGCGGGGGCAGTGGTGCAGGGGGGGAACGACCGCCTCCCGGGCGTCGTGTGCGGGGCCGACGCTCCTCCGATGGTCTGGGAGCGGTCACCGTGGCCGCACTGTCCGACGTCGTCCACGGCCGGAGGGTCTCGGTGGCGGGCATCGTCACCCATCGCCAGCGGCCCGCGACCGCGGGCGGCACCATCTTCCTCAACCTGGAGGACGAGACGGGGATGGCCAACGTGATCTGCTCCGCCGGGGTCTGGGCCCGATATCGCCGCTTGGCCCGGGCCGCCCCGGCGTTGCTGGTCCGGGGCCGCCTGGAGCGCTACGAGGGCGCCATGAATCTGGTGGCCGAGCACCTGGAGGCGCTCTCGCTCGCCACCCAGACCCCGCGCTCCCGCGATTTCCGTTGAAAACAGGCCGCCTCCAACAGTTTCAACCGTTGTCCGCAAGGGCAGACCGCATCCATGGACGCCATCACCTTGCTGAAGCAGGACCACAAGACCGTCGAAGGTCTGTTCAAGAAGTTCGAGAAGGCCGGAGACAACGCCTACGTCACCAAGCGGAAGCTTGCTGAGGAGATCATCGAGGAGCTCTCAGTTCATGCTTCCATCGAGGAGCAGGTGTTCTATCCCGCCATCCGCAAGGCCGTGCCGGATACCGAGGACACCGTCCTCGAGTCGCTGGAGGAGCACCACATCGTCAAGTGGGTGGCCTCGGAGCTCGACTCGATGGAGCCCGACCACGAGCGCTTCACGGCCAAGATGACGGTCCTCATCGAGAACGTGCGGCACCACGTCGAGGAAGAGGAGACCGAGCTGTTCCCCGAGGTCCGCAAGAACATGGGACGCAAGGTCCTCGGTGAGATCGGCCAGCAGATGGAAGAAGCCAAGAAGGTGGCGCCCACGCGCCCCCACCCCAAGGCGCCTGACACTCCTCCCGGCAACCTCGTGGTCGGGGCCGGCGCCGCCGTGGTCGACAAGGCCCGGAAGGCTGCCCGCTCCAAGGCGCGCGCCTGAGCCGGCCCCCCTCCGACCTCACCCACGACGCGGCGGTCATCGGCGGCGGTCCAGCCGGGCTGAGCGCGGCCACGTGGCTGGCCCGTCACCGGCGGCGGGTGGTCCTGCTCGACGCCGGGGAGCGCAGGAACCGCTGGGTCGAGCAGACCCACGGCTATCTCGGGCTCGATCCCGTCGATCCGCGGACACTGCTGGCTCGGGCGACGGAGGCCTACTGTCGCTATCCGACAGCCGAACTGGTCGAAGGCCGCGCCCCGTCGATCGAGGGCGTGCCCGACGGCGGATTCCGCGTCCGAGTGGACGATGGCGGGGCCGCGGGCCGCTCGCTTCTCGTCCGCCGGCTCGTCCTGGCTACGGGCGTGGAGGACGAGTTCCCTGATGTGGACGGGTTCTTCGACCACTACGGCGCGGACGTGTTTCACTGCCCGAGCTGTGACGGCTACGAGGCCCGCGACCGGGAGGTCGTGGCCTTCGGTTGGAGCGAGAAGGTGGCCGCATTCGCCCTCGGGCTCCTCGACTGGGCCGCCGGGGTGACGGTTGTCACCGATGGCACCGCCTTCGAGGGGGACGCCGAATGCCGCGCCGCTCTCGAACGGCACGGGGTGGCCCTGCTCGAGGACGACGCCGAAGCGCTCCTCGGGGTGAGGGGCGCCCTGGAGGGTGTCCGGCTGCGGGGAGGATCGACCATCCCCTGCCAGCTCGCCTTCTTCTCGATCGAGCACCGGCCCCGGAACGAACTGGCCATCCAGCTCGGCTGTGACCTCACCTCCGACGGATGTCTCGTCGTGGACGAGCACGGGCAGACGACGGTCCCGGGTGTCTATGCCGCGGGTGACGTCATCCCCGGCCTCCAGCTCGTCCAGGTGGCGGCTGCCCAGGGCGCCGTCGCCGGGGTGGCGTGTGCCATGTCCTTACGGGGCGAGCCCGCCGGCCCGGGAGCTCCTGAGCCCGCCCCCGACGGCGCGGCCGAGACCGGGACGTAGCCGTTCAGCCCGTGGCAGGAGGAACGACCAGGACCCGGTAGGTCCGGACCTCCGACGGCTCCACGTCCCAGGGCTGGCTGAAGGCACACGTGACTTCGTCCTCACCTACCGCTCTGGCCGCCAGCCTGACCTGCCAGCGGGGCGGGTTGGCCGTGCTCAACCCCTCTTCCACCACGTCGAGCAGCCCGTGGGCGACCACCACCGTCCATGTGCAGCCTGGGAGGGGGTTGGTGGGCAGACGCAACGCGAAGGTGGCACCCGCCGCCACCCTCACCGTCTTGCTCACGGCG
>JAIVIH010000172.1 GCA_020200615.1 Actinomycetota bacterium
ACCGTATCGTCGCTGCTGATACCGATGCGCCCGGAGGCAGGAGCCGCGGCAGGTTAGGCGGGGGGCCGGTAGCGATCCTTGGCGTCGGTGACCGCCTTCTCGGCCTCGGCTCGCCCCTGCCACTCGCTGATATCGGTGCCCTTGTCCGGCTCCAAGGCCTTGTAGACCTCGAAGAAGTGGGCGATCTCATCGAGCACGTGGGCCGGCAGGTCGTCGATGTCGGCGATCTCGGCCCATCGCGGATCGGTGGCGGGCACGGTGAGCACCTTGGCGTCGGGGCCCTTCTCATCGCTCATCCAGAAGACGCCGATCGGCCGGGCGTTGATGTGGCAGCCCGGGAAGGTCGGCTCGTCCAGCAGGACCATGGCGTCGAGGGGGTCGCTGTCCTCGGCCAGGGTGTTGGGGAAGAACCCGTAGTCGGTCGGGTACATGGTGGCGGTGAAGAGCATGCGATCCAGCCAGATCGCGCCGGACTCGTGGTCCACCTCGTACTTGTTCCGGGAGCCCTTAGGGATCTCGACGACGACTTCGATTTCCATGGCGTGAACCCTACGGCGGGGGGCTTGGCCGGTGCCTCCTCAGCCCGGCACCTCGTGCGGGTCGAACGGGCACCAGTCAGTAGCCAGGTTGGCGACGTCCCACCCGGCGCTGGTGGCTCCGGCCTGGTACGCGCTCTGGAGGAATCCCAAGAGGGTGGTTCGTGGATCGGCCGCGGTTCGCACATGGTCGTAGGGCAGGAGCGCCATGTGACTGTCTCCCGCCCCCGGCTTCCATCTCGCCGTTGCCGGACGGAGGGATCGTTGGGCCAGCTCCGGGGGTTCCGGCGCGGTGTAGGAGTAGTAGGCGGGAAAGGGCGTGTCCGCGTCGCCGGCCCAGAACCCGAAGCTGATGACTTCGTGGGAGTACGCCTCGGCAGTTACCGGGTCAGCCTCCGGCCTCACCGGAGCACGGCGACCGGAGTAGCGGCTGAGGGCAAGGTCGAAGCTGTGCCAGAACAGATGCACCGGGCTGGCCTTACCGCAGAACCACCCGCCGAACTCGTCGAACACCGGCTGGTTCCATCGCAGGACGGTCCAGAACCGGTGCACGGCGGCGGCGTCGTAGGTCTTGTGGCTCCTGTCGTCGGGAAAGGGGGTATTCGAAGCGATGCCGTACGGATGGGGGTCGAGCCGGGGCGCAACGCCGAGGTCCTGAAGCAGGGCGCGGATGCCGTCCCAAAAATCCGCCACGGCCAGACCGTCGTGCAGGTCGAACCGCGTCACATCCCCCTTGTGGTTGCGCCCCACGAGCCCAGCTTCGACCACGTCGAGCTCGAGGTCGAAATCTGTGTCATCGAGGTGAAGGAGCCCCGTGCTCAGGCCGCGAGGCGACACGTAGAGCGGGACGTTCCACCAGTGGTTGCGCTTTGCCGTCGCGGCGAGCCGAACCTTGCCGATTATCTGAGCGTAGAGGTGGAGCGTGTCCTTGGTGTCTTCCCACCCGTCGAGGGGCAGGCCCGGCGGGCCGTTCACGGATGGGAGGGGGCGGGAGGTGCTCCTTCGATGTTGAATCCGAGCTCGTCGGGATAACACCACCACCAGTCCTCGCCCGGCTCGAAGGACCGAATAAGCGCATGAGTTGTCTCGCGGTAGTGGCCGGTGGCGTGACGTCCGGGTGAGTTGTCACAACAGCCGATGTGGCCACAGGACATGCACATCCGAAGGTGCACCCAACGCCCACCAGAGGCGAGGCATTCCTCGCACCCTCCCGCTCGCGGAGACACTTCTTGAAGCTGGTCCAAGTGGGTACAGGCCGTTGCCATGATGACTCCTTCCGGGCCGCGCTTCCTGGTGTACGCACGATCTCTAACAACTATTCCATCCGGACGCTGCTCGCGTTCCTGGGCACGAGTGGCGGCTCTGGTCGCCGCAGCCGCCCTAGGGACTGATGACCAGGGAATGGGCGAAGCCCGCCGACGCGGCCGTCACCTGGGCGAGCCCCGGCACGGAGACGGGCACCGGGCTGTCGGCCGTCGTCCCGGTCCCGAGCTGGCCGACTCCGTTCCACCCCCAGGCCCGCAGGGTGCCGTCGGTCTCGACCGCCAGGCCGTGGAACGACCCGGCGGTGACGGAGTTGACCCGGCGAGGCCGGGGATGGCGACGGGCTGGTGGCGGTCGACGGTCGTGCCGTCACCGAGCTGGCTGGTGGCATTCCAGCCCCACGCCACGACGCTGCCATCGGCCCTCACCGCGAGGTTGTGGTACGTGCCGGCCGTGATCTCGACCACGCCCGTCAAGCCCGAAACCTGGACGGGCACGCGGCGGTCGACGGTCGTCCCGTCACCCAGCTGGCCCACCCCGTTCCATCCGAACGACCACAGGGTGCCGTCGGTCTCG
>JAIVIH010000173.1 GCA_020200615.1 Actinomycetota bacterium
GCCTACCGCGGCGAGCACCCCCGCCGCCCTGAGGCCGGCCACGTGCAGCGTTCCGACCCCGACGTAGGTCGCCATCATCAGGGAGTCGCCGTGGGCGAGGTTCACCTCTCCCGAGGCCCGCAACACCAGCCCCAGGCCCGCGGCAAACAGGGCATAGAGGAGGCCAAGGGTGACGCCGGTGACGCAGACGGTGAGGAACAACTCCATGAGCGGCGCCGAAGACTAGATCAACGAAGGTTGATAGGCCACTCTCCCGACGGGTCCGATCGATCCGATGAGAGCGCTACAGTCAGCGGGCGTGACGAGCACCATCACTCTCCGCGAAGTGGAGCGCCTTTCCGATGAGCTGTCGGCGCTCGGGGAGCCCCACCGGCTCCTGATCCTCCGCCATCTCCGCCGCGGCCGCCGCACCGTCGGCTTCCTGGCCCGGGCCTGCGGGATGACCCAGCCCCTCACCAGTCACCACCTGGCGGTCCTGCTCGAGGCCGGCCTCGTGACGCGGGAGCGGCGAGGCTCGTTCACCTGTTACGCCGCCGACTCGCGTCGGGTCCAGGAGGTCCATCGCCGGCTCGGCCGGCTGGCGGGTGCGGTGGGGGCGGTCGCCGAGCGCGCCAAGAGCCGGTCCGACGATCCGTGCTGACCGGCGCCGGGGCGTCCGCGCCGCCGGCGGCAGTACCCAACCTCGGGGAAGAGATCGTCGTCGAGCAATGGCTCGGGACCGGAGTGCGCTGTTACGCAGGACGGTGCCGCACCATCGTCGAGGCCCTGGACCGGGCCATCACCCGATTTCCTGATCGCACCGCGCTCGAGACGCCCGAGGGGACGGTCACCTACCGGGAGCTGGGGGAGTTGGTCGAGGGGGCCGTCGAGCGCCTGGGCGAGGAGGGCCTGCAGGCCGGTGATCGGCTCGCCGTCTGCCTGCGCAACGGACTCGACATCATCGTTGCGATCTGGGCCTGCGCCCGCGCCGGGGTGGTCTTCGTGGGCCTGTCGACCAGGCTCCAGCCGCCGCAGTGGGCCTACATGATGAGCCACTCGGGAGCCACCCTGGCCCTCGCCCACACGGAGTACCTCGACGGCCTGCGGGCGGCCGCGGCCGAAGCCGGGATGCCGGAGGGGCAGGCCCGCCCCGTGGGCGACCACCTCACCGGACAGCGGCGGGCGTGGCGTGGCGCGGAGGTGCCGTTCCCGCACGAGGACACCGTCTACGGGATCGTCTACACGTCCGGCACCACCGGCCGCCCCAAGGCGAGCCAGCTGGTGCACCGGTGCACGATGCACTCGGCCATCGCCTACGTCCGGACGCTCAACCTCACGGCCGACGATCGCACCGCCATCGTCTTTCCCCTCTACTACGTGACCGGCCACGTGGCCCAGGTGACACCGATGATGCTGGTCGGAGGTGCCTCTGTCACCGTGGCCGAGGCATCTCCCCGCGAGCTCGTCCGGGTCATGGCCGAGCGCCGTATCACCTACCTGATGGCTCTGGATCCGGGGGCCGATGATCACCCCGGGCTACTACGGCGACCCGGACGCGACGGCCAAGGCCATCACCGACGGCTGGCTGCACACCGGAGACCTGGCCCGGGTCGACGACGAGGGCTACGTCTACATCCTCGACCGCAAGAAGGACATGATCACGCGGGGCGGGTTCAAGATCTACTCGGTGGAGGTGGAGTACCTGCTGGTGAGCCACCCCGACATCGCCGAGGCGGCCGTGTTCGGCGTGCCCGATCCGCTTGCCTTCGAAGCGGTGGCGGCCTACGTCGTCCCCGCCGCGGAGCGCACCGTCGATCCCATCGACGTGCAGGTATGGGTGAATACCCGCATGGCCGACTACGCCGTGCCGAGGTACGTACGGGTGGTCGATACCATCCCTCGCAACCGAACGGGCAAGGTGGACAAGGTTGCCCTGCGGGCCGAACTTGTCGCTCAGCTGGAGAGGACCGGCGGAAGGGGAGCCCAGTGAGCGAACCAGTGAACCCGTCGTGCCGACCGGCGCGAAATCCGGACGCATCCGGTGGCCAGGTCGTGCCCGCCCACGGCGATGTCGAGAGCCGGCTGCGGGGGCTGGTGGCCGCCCACCTCGAAGTCGACCCGGTGCGCCTGCGTCCGGACGCCCGCCTCGGAGAAGACCTGTGCGTGGACTCTCTGGCCGCCATCGAGCTCACCATGGTCATCGAGGACGAGTTCGACATCTCCCTCCCCGAGGAGGACGTCGCCGACGTCCGGACCTTCGGCGACGTCCTGACCCTGGTCTCCGCCCGGGCCGGGTGAGACGGGGCCGAGACGCCGGCGCCGACCGAACCCCAACTATCCCGGGAGGCCCGTGACCTCTACGCCGCCTCCGAGGTGGTCGACCTCCACGTCGAGTCCTTCGTCTGGTCCCGGGTCTTCCACTACGACCTGAACGCCACCCACGGCCGGGGAGCCCTCGGCGCCCGCCTCTACTCCCAGGCCGACCTGCCCCGCATGGTCAGGGCCGGTCTGAGCGGAGCCGTGCTCAGCGTGGCCACCAACCCCTTTCGCCGGCGGGCTCGGCGCACGCCGACCCTGCTGGCCAACCTGGAACGCCTCCAGCACGCCGTCGGCCTCCGGACGGACGGCGTCGCCGTGGTGGCCGACCACGGGGGGTACGTCCGGGCCCGCGCCTCGGCCAAGATGGCCTGCTTCGTGGGCATCCAGGGTGGGAACGCGCTGGACAGCCAGGCCGGAGACGTCGAGCGCCTACCGGAGGTTGTCTCCCGCATCACGCTGGTGCACCTGACCCGCTCCACCCTGGGCTCGCCGAGCTCGCCGGCGATCTCGGACCGTGGCCTCACTCACGCCGGGAGTGACTTCGTCCGCGCGCTCAACCACCGACGGATCCTGGTCGATCTGGCCCACGCCGGCCGGCGGACGTTCTGGGACGCCATGGCCGTGAACGACCGATCGGCTCCGGTCATCGTGTCCCACACGGGCGTCAGCGGCGTGCACCCCAGCTGGCGCAACCTGGACGACGAACAGGTGAGGGCGGTGGCCGACGGGGGCGGCGTCGTGGGGATCATGTACCACTGCGGGTTCCTGGGAGGACGGACCTCGGAGGCCGTGGTCCGTCATCTCGAGCACGTGGTCCGGGTTGGGGGCGAGGATGCTGCCGCCCTGGGTAGCGACTGGGACGGGCTGATCGTCACGCCCCGGGACATGCCCACGGTGCTGGAGCTGCCCGTACTGGTGCAGCGGATGCTCGACCGGCGATGGCCACCCGAGCGGGTGCGGAAGGTCCTGGGCGCCAACTACCTCCGGGTGGTCGAGGCCGTCCGGCCGGGCGCTAGACCCTCATCCTGATCCGCCGTTCGGCTTCGGGCGCGCCGTCGGCGGCCTCGCCCCGCTCGGCCTGGCGGAGGAGCTTCCAGATGTGCTGGCCGAGCACGTCGAGCTCGGTCGAGGAGAACTGCTCGCCGCCGAAGTGACGGATGGCTTCCGACTGGTGACGGAGGATCGACGCGTCCTGCCCCAGGATGCGGTTGGCGATCGGGGTCACCACGGCCCGCACCAGAGCGTGGGGAAGGCGGAGGGAGAAGGTGATGGCCGAGTGGAGGTCGGTGACGAAGTCGCTCACGGGGGTGAACGCCGAGGTGACGATCAGGTGGTTCTCACCGAGGCGGTACTCGACCTGGGCGATGGACGGCAGGAGGAAGCGGTCGACGTGGGAGACGATGCCTCCCTCGGGGGCCAGGATGCGACCGGCGATCCCCTCGGGCC
>JAIVIH010000266.1 GCA_020200615.1 Actinomycetota bacterium
GCGGCTGGTGCCGGCGAGGGTGCACGCGGGGAACGACAGCCGGGTCGAGCTGGTTGTCGCCAATCGCGGGTCCCGGACTTCGCCGGTTGTCACCATGCGGGACTCGGTGGTACAGGTACGGGCCATCGGAGGCGGCACCCCCTCCCCTCCCCGGCAGGCCCGGTTCCACGTCGCACCCCTCGCCCCGGGCCGCCCTGGGCCTTCTTCGGGCAGCGCGGGCGAGGGCCGCATCCGTGGGCCGGGAGTACGTCGTGCCCGACGACATCAAGTCCATCGCCGGGCCCGTCCTCGAGCACCGCCTGGCCCTCTCCCCCGAGGCCCAGCTCCGGGGCGTGAGTCGCCACGACGTGCTGGCGGAGGTGCTGGCCACGGTCGCGGTTCCCACCCGATCGGCCTGACTGCGTGCCCGGTCCACTGACCCGCCGGGGGTGGGCACTGGTTTCGGGCTCCCTGGCCCTGGCCGCCCTGGGCCGCGTCTTGGGGGTGCTCGAGCTGTTCGTCCTCGCCGCCGGCGGCCTCGGCCTGGTCGGCGTGGCCGTCGTCACCGTGCTGCTGCGCCGGCGGACGGAGCTGGAGGGCACGCGCCGGCTGGTGCCGGCGAGGGTGCACGCCGGGAACGACAGCCGGGTCGAGTTGATCGTGGCCAACCGCGGGTCCCGCACCTCGCCCGTCGTCACCATGCGGGACTCGGTGGTGCAGGTCCGGGCCATCGGAGGCGGTACCCCCTCCCCTCCCCGGCAGGCCCGGTTCCACGTGGCCCCCCTCGCACCGGGGCAGTCCAACCGGGCCGCCTACCGGTTGGGGGCCGAACGCCGGGGGTTGTTCCGCGTCGGGCCCCTGGAGACCGTCATCGGCGAGCCCTTCGGCCTGGTGTCGACCACCACCCTCGCCGCCCCCGAGACCGAGCTCACCGTCTACCCCCGGGTCGACCTCGTGACTCCCCCGCCCATGACCACGGGCCACGATCCCCGCTCGGGGGGCGGCCACCCCACCTTCCTCGGCTCGGGCGACGAGTTCTACGGCCTGCGGGAGTACGAGGTGGGAGACGACCTGCGCCGGGTCCACTGGCCGTCGACCGCCCGCCAGGACGACCTGATGATCCGCCAGCACGAGGTGCCGTGGCAGGGCCGGGCCACGGTGCTGCTCGACGTCCGGGCCGCCGTCCACACCGACGCCAGCCTCGAGGATGCCGTGTCCGCCGCCGCCAGCCTGGTCAACGCCAGCTGGAAGCGGGACAGCGAGGTCCGGCTCCTGACCACCGACGGCCTCGACTCAGGTTTCGGGAGCGGGCCCGCCCACCTATCGGCGGTGATGGAGCACCTGGCCGTGCTCGAGGCGGGCACGGGAAGGCTGGACTCCCTCGTGGGCTCGCTGCGCCAGAGAGCGACGGGGGCGCTGGTGCTGGTGACGACGGCCGCGGCCGAGAACGGGACCGACGGGAATCCTGGCTCCGTGCCCGAACGGAATGGCGGCTCGCTTCAGCGTCTGCTCGTCACCCGCGGTGGCTACGGCTGGGCCGCGGTGGTCCTGTTCGGCTCCGACGCGAGCGACCCCTCCGCGCCTTCTAGATCGCCCGCCGGCCTGACCGTCCCCGTCGAGCCCGGGAGGCCGTTCGCCGATGCCTGGAACTCGGCCCTCGTCGCCAGCCCGCTGGCGGGCGGGTCCCGTCCCGCCGCCGGCAAGGCCCGCTCGTGACGACCACCTTCCGCCCGTCCCCCCCGGCCGGACGTCGACCCCCCGATTCGCGACCGGCGAGAGCCGGTGCGGGTGGACCCGCGGCCGGGCCGGGTCGGAGCCCGACCTCGTCCGCGCTCATGACGGCGGGGACCGAACTGGCCCTGGTGGGCGTCACCACCGCCGCCGTCCTCGGGCTGGTCCGCCTCTTCTCCAACGGGTCCTTCCTCGTTCCCGCCCTGCTGGCCGTGGCTGCCAGCCACGCCATGGGCTGGGCGTGCCGGCGCCAGGGCATCGGTCCCCTCCTGTCGTCGCTTCTTTCCGGCGTCGGACTGGTCCTGGCCGTGGTGTGGCTGGTGGAGCCCCATACCACCACCTTCGGCATCCCCGGCGGAGGCACCTGGAACGCCATCAACGCCGACCTCCAGCAGGCCTGGGAGCGGTTCAGCGACGTCAAGGCCCCCGCCGAGCCCCTTCGGGGGTTCGTTCTGGTCGTGGTGGCCTCGGCCTGGGTGACGGCCGCCGCCGCCGACCTGTTCGCCTTCCGCATGCGGGCCCGGTTCGAGGCCATGGCGCCCGCCTTCACCCTCTTCGTCTTCGGTTCCATCCTCGGCGCCGACAAGCTGCGCCTTCCGGCCACGACCCTGTACCTGGCCGCCGTGCTGTCCTTCGTCCTCTGGAGCGAGGCGGCTCGGCGCTCGGGCACCAGATCGTGGTTCGCAGGGCGGGCCCGCGAAGGTGACGCCGCCCTCCTTCGCCAGGGGGCGACCATGGGCCTGGTGGCGCTGGCCGTGGCCCTGCTCCTCGGCCCCCACATCCCCGGTGCGTCGAGCTCGGGGCTGGTCAGCTGGAAGGACGGCAAGGAGGGCAGCTCCCGGTCCCGGGTCACGGTCAGCCCTCTGGTCGACATCCGGGGCCGGCTGGTGGACCAGTCCAACATCGACCTGTTCGCGGTGCGCAGCAACGCCCCCAGCTACTGGCGGCTCACGTCGCTCGAGCGCTTCGACGGGACCATCTGGTCTTCCCTCGGCACCTACCAGACCACCAGGGGGCCGTTGCCGGGCCGTCCCGGTGGCGAGACCCAGGTCATCACCCAGGAGTTCGACATCGGGCCCCTCGGGACGATCTGGCTCCCGGCCGCCTTCCGCCCCGAACGGGTGAGCGGGGTCAAGGGCGCCCGGTTCGACCGGGACTCGGCCAGCCTCCTGGCCGACTCCTCCACCGCCGACGACCTCCGCTACTCGGTGGTGTCCGAACAGCCCCGGCTGAGCGAGGCCCAGCTGGCCGGCGCCTCGAGCGCGGTGCCGGCCGACGTCGCCCGGCGGTACCTGAGCCTGCCCGAAGGGTTTCCGGCCGACGTGACAGCGGAGGCCCGGCGGCAGACGGCAGCGGCGGCCACCCCGTACGAAAAGGCCCGGGCCCTGCAGGACTGGTTCCGCCGGGAGTTCGAGTACGACCTCGACATTCCCGCCGGTCACGACGTCGACGCCATCGTCCGCTTCCTGGCCGTCCGCCGCGGCTACTGCGAGCAGTTCGCCGGGACCTACGCGGCCATGGCCCGCGCCATCGGCCTCCCCGCTCGGGTGGCGGTCGGTTTCATCCCGGGCACGGTCCAGGCTGACGGCCGCTACCTGGTCGCGGGACGGGACGCCCACGCCTGGCCCGAAGTCTACCTGGCCGGGTTCGGATGGGTGGCCTTCGAGCCCACGCCCGGGCGTTCCGCACCGGGGGCGGAGAGCTACACCGGCGTGCCTTCCGGAAACTCCCCCTCGCAGCCGGCGGCCACGACGCCCACGAGCGCGCCTCCGACCACGACGGGCGACGGTACGGCCACCACCCGGCCCGAGCGCGAGGAGATCCCCGAACCGGAGCAGGCGCCGGCCACCAGCTCGGGGCTCAGCGGGTTGGCCCTGTTCGTGCTGGTGTTGGGTGGCTTGGTGGTGGCCGCCGCGGCTGCGATCCCCCTCGGCCGGCACTGGTTGACGCAGCGGCGTCGGGCCTCGGCGGCCACGCCCAGCGACAAGGTGCTCGTGGCCTGGGCCGAGGCCGAGGAAGCGCTGGCCATGGCCGGCCACGCCCGCCGGCGCTCGGAGACGGCCACCGAGTTCGCCGCTCGAGCGGCCTCCGCCGTGGGTGAGGCCGGCGACGACCTGAACCGGCTGGCCGGAACCACGACCGCGGCCGGCTTCGACCCGGAAGGGGTCCCCCTGGAGGTGGTCACGCCGTCCCAGGAGGCCGCCGCCGCGGTGGAGGGGTCCCTCCGGACTCAGGCCGGCCCCTGGCGCCGGCTGCGGTGGGCGCTCGATCCTCGACCGCTGGTGTCGGCCGCCCAACGCCACCGTCACACCCAGCGCGCGCACACCGAGCACGCGCACACCGGGCAGGCGGCCGCCGGAAGGGCGTAGGACCGGCTACTCCTCTTTGCGGAACCGCTTGCGCAGACGCTTGCCGGTTTCGCCCCAGGCCTCACGCAGATTGGCGGCCTTGGCGCTTCCGGCCACCTGCTTCCAGCCCGCCCGGCCGAGCTTGCGCAGGTTCCGCTCGAAGACGAAGGCGCAGGCCAGCATGACCAGGAAGCCGGCGAAACCGAGGATCAGGGAGTAGGCAAACGAGGCCACCAGCAGGGCGAACCCACAGAAGAAGCCGAACGCGGCCCACTTGAGATTGCGCCCGGCGTGGCTGTACACGGTGGTCTTCGCCACTTCGCGCGCGAACGCAGGGTCGCTCTCGTAGAACTGCTGCTCGATTTGGTGGAGGATGCGCTGCTCGTCCTCGGAAAGCGGCACGCCTAACCTCTCAACGTCCCGGTCCACAACTGGTGGTAAGTCATCTTCGCACAGCCCGCAAACCTCAACAACGCGGCTCGCCCTAAGCGTATCCCCCGTTCCTTACCCTCAGGAACCCAGTTGTGACCCCTCGTCCGACGGCACCGACGGTCCCCACTGCTGGTCGCCCGGTCGGCGCAGGCGCAGGCCCCGAGCCTCGTCCAGAAGGGTGGCCGGTCCCACTGCCCCGTCACCGAACCGCCGGCGCACCTCGTCGACCGCCGACTCCAGGTCCTCCCACTCGCTGACGGTCAGCGTGGGCTGCTCGCTCCGCTCCCGCGTGGGCCGGACGACCAGGTTCGACGCGCTCACGCCGAGCAGGCGCACGCCGGGGGACGCGTCGATCCCCGCCAGCAGGGCGTTCGCCACCGCGGCCACGTCGTGCCCGGTGGCGACGGGATCAGCGACGGTTCGTGACCGGGTGATGGTGCGGAAGTCGCCGAAGCGCACCTTGAGGGTGATCGTCCTCCCCGCCCACTCGCCGGCCCGCAGCCGGGCGGCCACTGCGTCCGAGAGCCGGACGACCTCCCGTTGCAACGTCTCCCGGTCGTGGTGGTCGCTGGCGTATGTCTCCTCGTGGCCGATGGAGCGGGGGGCACGCTCGGGCACGACCGGCCGCTCGTCCCTCCCCCAGGCAAGTTCGTGCAGGTGGCGCCCGAGGGCCTGCCCCAGGGCCCCCACCAGGGTCTCGAGCGGGAGCGCGGCCAGATCGCCGACGGTTTGGACGCCGAAGCGGTCCAGCCTGCGCCTCGTGGCCGGTCCCACGCCCCAGAGCGCCGACACCGGATGCGGGTGGAGGAACGCCAGCTCCCCGCCCCGCTCCACCACCTTCACGCCCAGCCCGGCGTCCCCCACTTCCTGAGAGACCGAACCCGGGTCCGGCGTCCGGGGCTTGGCCGCCTCCGAGGCCAGCTTGGCCAGCAGCTTGTTGGGCGCCACTCCCACCGACGCCCACAGGCCCAGCTCGTCGCGGATCTTCCTCCGGAGGGCGGCGGCGATGGTGGGGCCGTCACCCAGCAGCCGCCGGGCGCCGCTCACGTCGAGGAAGGCCTCGTCCAGGGCGATGCCCTCGACCAGGGGGGTTACCGTGCGGAAGATGACGTGCAGGCGGCGGCTGTAGTCGGCGTAGAGCTGGTGGCGGCCAGGCAGGAAGACGGCATGGGGGCACAGCCGTCGGGCTCGGGCCGAGGGCATGGCCGAGTGCACGCCGTAGGCCCGGGCCTCGTACGACGCGGCCGCCACCACTCCCCGCCCGCCCGTCCCGCCAGGCTGGGATCGCACAGCACCTCCACCGCCGCGTAGAAGGCGTCGAGGTCGACGTGAAGGATGCTCGGCGCCCCCTGCGGCACCGGCCAAGTGTGCCAGCATGCGAGGCCCATGCACCGGAACGTGCGCCAGGTCGTGGAAGCGGGCAAGGCCTTGGGGGTAGACGTACACGCCCGGGAGTTCGCCCAGGGCACGCGCACGGCGGCCGACGCGGCCGAAGCCATCGGCGTGGACCTCGGCCAGATCGTCAAGTCCCTGGTCTTCGGGGTGGGGGCCCCGTACGCGGAAGGGGCCGCCGCCCTGAGGGAGGTGGTCGTGGCCCTGGTGAGTGGCGAGAACCTGCTGGACGAGGACAAGCTGGCCCGAGCGGCCGGTGCCGAAAAGGCATGGCGGGAGGACGCGGATACGGTTAGGGAGACCACGGGATTTCCCGTCGGTGGGGTTCCCCCGTTCGGGCACCGGGAGCCGCTTCGCGTTTTCGTCGACCAAGACCTGCTTGACTACGAGGAGTTATGGGCCGCAGCCGGAACACCGCACGTCAACTTCGCAATCAGCCCGACCGCCCTCCTGAGGGCGACCGGGGGGAAGGTGTGCAGCCTCGCACGCCGGTGAACCACGCCCCGGGCACGGTGCCGTCGTGGTGGACGATGAGCTACCCGCAGGTCTCGTCGGTGGCCGACGCCACCGCCCATCTGGACCGCCTCGGTGGCAGCATGTCCCGAGCCCAGGTGGACTCCAAGTGGGTGCTCTCCACCGGGGATCAGGCGCTCTTCGAGGCCGAAACGCAGCAGGAGCTGGACGGCTTCGTCCTCGGGTTCACCCTGTCCCAACTGATCGCCGCCCGCTTCGGGCCCATCGGGTCAACTCCCCCTGCCGCCGCCTCGGCCGCGCCGATCACCACCAGCGACACGGCCGCAGCCCAGAGCGAGGTCATCGACGGTGACGTCCTCCTGGAGGACATCGTCGAGGGCGAGATCGTCGAGGGAGAAGTGATCGAAGTGGTCGAGGGCGAGCCCGTCGACGGCGAGCTCAGCGAGTCGCCGGCCGCCCCCGACGCAGAAGACGATCCCGAAGCCCCCACCAGCTAACCAGGGCCACCGCTTCGGCGACGATCCGGAGCGACATCTTCGAGTTGCCCCGCTCCCGGTCCCGGAACTCGATGGGGCGCTCGGCGATCTGCCCACCCATGCTGGCCACCCGGTAGGCCATCTCGATCTGGAAGCCGTAGCCGTCGGCCCGCACCTGGTCGAGGCCGATGGTACGGAGGGCGTGGGCGGCGTAGGCCCGGAAGCCCGAGGTGGAGTCCTGGACGTCCAGGCGGAGCATGAACGAGGCGTAACGGTTCCCCCACCGCGAGAGGGCCCGCCGGTGGATGGGCCAGTGGGGAATGGAGCCACCGGGCACGTAGCGGGACCCGATGGCCAGGTCGGCGCCCTCGCTCACCGCCCGCAGGAGGTCGGGAAGGGCGGCCGGATCGTGGGAGAGGTCGCTGTCCATCTCCACCAGGACGTCGTAACCCAGGGCCAGTCCCTCCCGGAACCCGTGCCGGTAGGCGCTGCCGAGGCCCGACTTGGCCGGCCTCACGGTCACGTCCACCCCGCCCAGCTCGTGACCTGCGGCCTTGGCCACGTCGGCCGTGCCGTCGGGGCTCGAGTCGTCCACCACCAGGACGTCGGCCGCCGGCACCGCGGCCCGCAGCCGGCGGAGGACCTCAGCGATGTTGTCCGCCTCTTCGTAGGTGGGCAGCACCACCAGTGTTCGCACGGCCACAGCCTACGATCTCCCCGTGCCTGAGGCCCCGAGGCCACCCGTTCCCGGCCCGTCAGCCCTGCCGTCGGTGGGCGCTCGCCTGGTGGCGTTCGCCGCCATCCTGGTCGCCGGCATCTGTGGGCTGCTCATCGGTCGGGCGCTGGTTGTCATCCAGTGCGACGGCGACTGCGCGGTGGCCAGCGGCCTGGCCGCGGCCTTCGGCGGGGTCGCGGCGGCGGGGGGCGTGGCCGTCGTGGCCGTGCTCGTGCTCCGCGCCATGGGCGAGTGGAGGGCCAAGGGAGGCGGCCAGTGAGGGGATGGAACCGGCGCGTTCATCCCCCGTATATCGGCCGCTTTTGGGCTGACCTGAGCGGAAACGACGGAGGGAGCGACCTCTAGTCGGCCGGTTGGCCCGAAGCGGTCGACGTCTCTCGATCCGAGCCGAACCCGACGGGCACCATCCACCAGAGGACGAGAATGGCGGCGCCGATGAAGGCGGTGAGGGCCGCCGCCATCCGGGTCTCGAAGAGGAAGGCGGTGACGAGGAACACGGCCGCCACCATGGCCACGGCCAGGGTGGCCAAACCGGCGATGGCGCAGCGGTTGCCGATGCGGATGAGCTGGTCCTTGTCGCGGCGACGGAACCGCAGCCGGTGGAACGCAGGGGGCGTGATGAACAGGATGCAGGCGACGGCGGAGGCCAGCAGGGCGACGATGTACACGACCCGCTCCTGCTCAGTGACCCTGGCGAAGCGCTCGTTGAAGGGGACGATGAGGAGGAAGGCGAACAGGGCCTGCACCCCCGGGAGCACGACGCGCAGCTCGTTCAGCAGCTCCAGGAGTTCCCGGTCGAGCCGGCTGGGGCCTCCGCTGCCTGACAGGCCGCCGCGTCCCGTCGAGGCATCCTCCGCGCCGTCGATGACCTGATGCGACGTTTCCATGGAAGCTGTTTACCCAACGGTCACCGAACCACGCTGGGAACATGGGTGACAGGATTCGAGGCGTGACCCATACCGACGAGGAACTCGACGCCTTCGCCTCCTGGGAGCGCGAGTCGTGGGAGGCACGGGCCGCCTCGTATGCCAGGAGCATCACCGACCTGACCAGGGGGGCGGCGGATGCGCTGCTCGACGCGGCCGGGGTGACCGCCGGCATGTCGCTGCTCGACGTGGCCACCGGGCCGGGAGTCGTCGCCCTCGCCGCCCGCAGTCGCGGCGCCGCCGTGATCGCCGTCGACCAGTCCGAGGCCATGGTGACCCTCGCCCGGTCCGCGGGGCTCGACGCCCGTCAGGCCCGCGCCGACCAGCTGCCGTTCGAGACCGGCGCCTTCGAGGCGGTCGTGGCCGGCTTCCTGATCAACCACCTCCCGCGGCCCGTGGAGGGCATCGCCGAGCTGGCCCGCGTCTGCCAGGCCCGGGTGGCGGTCAGCGTCTGGGACACGCCGGCGGCCAACCCCGCCCTGGGTCTGTTCGGCCAGGTGGCGCAGCCCTTCGGCATTGCCGACCCGGCACCTCCCGGGCCCGACAGCACGCTGTACGCCGACAACGCCCACCTCACGTCGCTGCTCACCGCCGCCGGCCTGGCCGGCATCAGGATCGACCGTGTCCGCTACCAGGTGCCCGTCGCCGGACGGAAGACGGCCACGTCGGCCTTCCCGTCACCGTCGTAGTCGCCGGGAACGGGGATGTCGCCGTTGACGCCGAAGGGGCCCACGATGCTGCCGCCCGAGCTCTTGGCGATGTACCACGTGCCCGTCGCCGGACGGAACACGGCCACGTCGGCTTTCCCGTCACCGTCGTAGTCAGCGGGCACGGGGATGTCGCCCGTCGCCCCGAAGGGCCCGACGATGCTGCCGCCCGAGCTCTTGGAGATGTACCACGTGCCCGTCGCCGGACGGAACACGGCTACGTCGGTCTTGTCGTCGCCGTCGTAGTCGCCGGGGACGGGGATGTCGCCGTTGACTCCGAAGGGGCCCACGATGCTGCCGCCCGAGCTCTTGGCGATGAACCAGCTTCCGCTGGCTGGCCGGAACACCGAGAGGTCGATCTGGCCGTCCCCGTCGAAGTCGGCGACCGTGTTGTCCGTGGAAGGCGGCGCCAGCGGCTGCCAGTCAGGCGTGATGTCGGATGGCGGAGTGATGTTCGTCCGGTTGGCCACACCGATGCCGGCGGTGGTCATGGTGAAGATCTCGTTGTCAACCGTCCGGTCGCTGGTGAAGGCGATCTGGGTGCCGTCGGGAGAGAAGACGGGGCTGGTGTCGATCGCCGGGTTGATGGCGACGTTGGTGTGCCCGGAGCCGTCAGCGTTCATGATGATGACGTCGTCGCTGCCATCGCGATCGCTCTGGAAGGTGATCCTCGTACCGTCAGGTGACCAGTCCGGTCGCAGGTCGGTCGCGCCGTTGTTGGTGAGGCGCTGGGGGCTGGAGCCGCCGAGGTTCATGGTGTAGATCTCGTAGTTGCCGTCACGGTCGGAAGCGAAGGCGATCCGGGTGCCGTCGGGCGAGACCACGGGGTGCACGTCGGACGCCGTGTTGTTGGTCAGTTGCGTCTCGGCTCCGCCCGCGGCCGGCGCGATGAAATCTCCAGATCGCCGGAGCGGAGGCTGGTGTAGAGGATCCGGGCGCCGTCGGGATGCCAGGCCGGGTTGCGCTCGGACGTGGCCGTGTTGGTCACCCGCACCACGCTGCCGCCGTTGGCGTCCATGGTGTAGATCTCGTTGTTCCCGTCCCGGTTGGACACGAAGGCGATCCGGGTCCCGTCCGCCGACCAGGCGGGCTCGAACTCGGTGAAAGAGTTGTTGGTGATGTTCGTCTGAGCCGTTCCATCCGGGTTCATGGTGAAGATCTCGTTGTCCCCGTCCCGATCGGAGACGAAGACGATCTTGCCGTTCGTACCAAGGAAGGCCCCTAGAGCCGCCGGTACGAAGCCGACCCCGACCACGGCCATCATCAGGGCGATGACAGCTCCGACAGACATGCCTCGTTGTCTCATCGGGCGACCCCGACCACGGCCATCATCAGGGCGATGACAGCTCAGACAGACATGCCTCGTTGTCTCATCGGGTGTCCTTTCGGGGCGTTCGCGGTGGTCATAGCCGTGATATGACCCTAGTGAGCGTAGACCTCTGGGAGCGCGACAACCTCGGGGCGAGAGAGGCCCGGCACGCCGATGAGTTTCGCCTCGCCAGGCGGTCGAAGTGGACAGACCATCTCCAGGAGGAGCACATGCTCAAGGACAGCCCGGCGTTCAGCGGTTACTCGGTCAACGACCTCGACGCGGCGAAGGACTTTTACCGCGGCAAGCTGGGCCTCGAGGTCACGGAGGAGCCGGCGGGGCTCGGTCTCAAGCTGGCCAGCGGGGGCACCGTGTTCATGTACCCGAAGGACAACCACGAGCCGGCGACCTTCACCGTCCTCAACTTCCCGGTCGACGACATCGAAGCGACGGTCGACTCTTTGACGGAGCAGGGCGTCGCCCTGGAGCGCTACGACGGCTTCGACCAGGACGAGCGCGGTATCGCGTCTGGCGAACCAGGTCCACGGATCGCCTGGTTCAAGGACCCCGCGGGGAACATCCTTTCCGTCCTTCAGGTCTGATCCGACTTCTCAGCCGGCCAGCAGGAGCCGCCGGAAGCCCTCGGCGTAGCGGACTCCGGCCAGGCGGCCCCCGTCCTCCGCCCGTTGGCGCAGGAGCGAAGCCAGCCACTCCGCAGTCCCGCCTTCGTGCCCGAAGGCCGCCGCCTGGAGCTGGCTCCGGTGACACAGCAGGGCCTGGATCTTGGCGTCCAGGGTGTCGCCCACGTCCACCCAGACGTTGGGCTCCAGAGTGCCGGACAGCAGCATCCCCCCCACCTGGTGGGGAGGGCCGGCCTCGGGGAAGTAGTGCGGGCTACCGGCCGCCGGTGACACGGCGTCGAGGGTGGCCCATCCCGCCACCCGGTGGTCGTGATGGTTGAAGTAGGTCTCCCCGAAGAAGACGGCCGTGGGATCAGGGCAGATCACCACGTCGGGCTTCACCCGCCGCACGGTGCCCACGATGCGAGCGCGAACCTCGGCCGTGTTGGCCAGCTCCCCGTCGGCCACCCCCACCTGCTCGTGTCCGGCGAGGCCCAGCACCGCGGCCGCCTCCGCCACCTCCCCCGCCCGCTGCTCGGCCAGGGCCTCCGGGTCGGTGTCAGGGTCACTGAACCCCTTGTCGCCCCGGGTCAGGAGGAGGAGGTGGACCTCGGTGCCGGCCGACGTCCAGCGGGCGACGGTCCCACCGCACGAGATCTCGGGATCGTCGGGGTGGGCGTAGACGGCCAGCGCCCGGGCCGGCGCATCGTCGATCAGATCCGGGAGCTCCGGCATGCTTCAGCGCACCTCAGGCGGGTGAAGCGGCCAGTGCCTTCATGGCCCGCTCGACGCCCGCATCGTCGACGTCGTGGTGGGTCATGAGGCGGACGGTAGCCGGTGCGATGGTCCCGGCCAGGACCCCCTCCCCGGCCAGGTGGTCGAGCAGCGCCGACGGCTGGGAATGGGTGAAGGTGACGCAGTTGGTGAGGATGCCGGCGGGGTCGCACCCGGCTTCCGGCCAGCGCTCGGCCACGGCCTCGGCCAGCCGGCGGGCCCGGTCGTGGTCCTCGACCAGGCGCTCCACCATCGTCCGCAGCGCCACCAGTCCGGCGGCGGCGATCACCCCGGCCTGGCGCATCTGTCCCCCCAGGCCGGCCCGCTCTCGCCGGGCCTCCTCCATCAGCGCGGCCGGGCCGGCCAGGACCGAGCCCACCGGCGCCGCCAGGCCCTTGGACAGGCAGCACATGACGGTCGTGGCGCAGGCCGCGTACCGGTCAGCGGAGACGCCGGTGGCGACCTCGGCGTTGAACAGGCGGGCGCCGTCGAGGTGGACGGGCAACCCGGCGACGGCGGCCGCCTCCCCCACCGCTCGCAGCCGATCGAGGGGCCACGGGATCCCGTTGGCCGGCATGTGGGTGTTCTCCACGCACACCAGGCTGGGTTCGGGCTGATGGTGCCGGGCCGCCTCGACGGCCCAGGCCACGCCCTCCGGATCGATGGTCCCGTCCCCGTCGTCCACCAGATGGAACTGCACTCCGGCGTTCCGGGCCGCGGCCCCGTTCTCGTAGAGGACCACGTGCTGACGCCGCCCGGCCACCACCGCCGTGCCCGGCCGGGCCAGGATCCGGAGGACGAGCTGGTTGGCCATGGTGCCCGACGGCACGTACAGGGCCGCTTCCTTGCCCACCCGATCGGCGAACGCCTCCTGAAGGGCATTGACCGTGGGGTCCTCCCCGTAGAGGTCGTCACCGACCTCGGCCTCGGCCATGGCCCGGCGCATCTCGGGGGTCGGCCGGGTGACGGTGTCCGACCGGAGGTCTACGAACGGCGGGGCCATCGACGGACGGTATCCCGCCGGGGAGCGGCCACCGCGTAGCGTGCCGTCCGTGGAAGAGGACGTCGAAGCGCTGGCCCGCTTGGCCGAGGACGTGGCCCGCGGTGCCGGTGACCTGTTGCGCACGGGACTCTCACGGTTGCGGGAAACGGTCACCACCAAGACGAGCGACACGGACATGGTCTCGGAGATGGACCACGCCGCAGAGGAGCTCATCGTCTCGCGCCTGCTCGAGGCCCGGCCGGACGACTCGATCCTGGCCGAGGAAGGTAGCGGCCGGTCCGGCTCGAGCGCCGTTCGGTGGGTGATCGACCCGTTGGACGGGACCACCAACTACCTCTACGCCCATCCCGCCTACGCAGTGTCCATCGCCGCCGAGATCGAAGGCGAAGTCGCCGTAGGCGTGGTCGCCGACCCCTCTCTCGACGAGGTGTTCACTGCCGTCCGGGGGGGCGGGGCCTTCCTGAACGGTGAGCCCATCTCCCACTCCGGCCAAGACGACGTGGCCACCAGCCTGCTCGCCACCGGCTTCTCCTACGTCGCCGAGCGCCGGGCTCGCCAGGCCCAGGTGCTGGCCCGGATCCTGTCCACCGTGCGCGACATTCGCCGCCACGGCGCGGCGTCGCTCGACCTCTGTTGGGTCGCGTGTGGGCGGGTCGACGCCTACTACGAGGTCGGCCTGGAGCCATGGGACATCGCTGCCGGAGCCCTCATCGCCGCCGAGGCGGGCGCCCTGGTGTCCTCCATCGAGGGCGGTCCGCCGTCGGCAGCCTCGGTCTTCGCCGCCGCCCCGGCCGTGGGCCCGGCCCTGCTCGCCCTCCTGGCCGAAGCCGGCGCCCCTTAGGTCCTCAGCCGGTGCCGGGCCACGACAGGGTGACGTACTCCCGGGTGGCGGGCTCGGGAAACGCAGCCAGGGCCTCCTCCACCTCGGGCTGGCGGTCGGGGTGAAGGCACAGGCGCCGGGTGAGGAAGGCCAGGCGGTCGGCGTGGCGGACGTGTCGCCGGGCCGGTCGGTCCTCCCGTTCGAGCTGCGACTCGATTCCCGCCTCCAGTAGGACCGACGCGGCGTCGTCGGCCGTGGGCCCCTCGGGCCGCTGGAGGTCCCAGAAGTGGCGCCACAGCCCGTTCGTACCTGTGACCGGATGTCTTCCCGTTATCTCCACGACGACCCGGTGGCGGGCGTGGGCGGTCAGCGCCGTGGCGAAGGCGGCCAGGCCGGGCACGTTGTAGAGGACGTGGTGGGACA
Source organism: Actinomycetota bacterium (assembly GCA_020200615.1). The sequence goes on from JAIVIH010000266.1 coordinate 14,151, forward strand.
CGACCACGTCGGCCACCGGCGCCTCCCCGCTGGCTTCCGGCCACGGGCCGTGCACCTCCTGGTGGGCGATCCCCCTGTCCTCGGCCGCCCGGGCGAAGGCGGCGAGCATGTCGGCGCTCTGATCGACACCGACAACGAGGGTGGCGGGAGGCGCCAGGGGAAGGCTGGCGGCGCCCCCGCCCACTCCGACATCCAGCACCGTCCCCCGGGCGGGCAGGGCCTCGAGGGCCCGGTGGCGGGCGGGCGTGTCCACCGGCTCCTCGTCCTGGGCCGGAGCCGGGAACAGGCTCGGCGGCAGCTGCCAGGGGTCGGCGGAAGCCTGCCGGCGGATCTCCTCAGGGATCTCCCACCCGGCCAGCGCTTCCGCCCACCGTCGCTCGGCCTCGCCCACGCCCGTCAGTCCCGCACCACGATGGTGCCTGCCAGCCGGTCGTGGATCCCCCGGCGCAGGGGGTCGAGAGCGAGGGCCGCTCGCACGAGGAGGGCCAGGATCCACCCCACGACGTGGACCTGGACGGCCAGGGCCGGCAGTACCCATCGCAGGATCGCCCGCTTCCAGCCGGGAACCCGCCCGTCACCGATGCCCACGACCCGGGTGCGCACGATGGCCTTGCCCAGCGTGCGCCCCCACAGGGCGGTCGGAACCACTTCGTAGAGCACCAGGAAGGCGAAGCCCAACAGGGCCAGGAACCGGGTCACGTCGGGGCCCAGATCCTCGGGCCGCACCGCCCCTTGCAGGAG
>JAIVIH010000174.1 GCA_020200615.1 Actinomycetota bacterium
AGTCGGCTCGGCCGCGGTCGTCGAACTGGACCGGGAACGCCTCCGCGCATGCCGTCTGGCGTCCCAGCTCTATGACGCACTGCTCGACCCGACCCCGCTCGTGCCAGTCAAAGCCCTCGGCCAGCACGCGGACCACCGAGCCCGGCGTCAACCCGCTCACCGGCCGGTAGGGCGAGAACCGCTCCTCGGTCGCGGGCTCGATCCTGATGACCGGAATGTCCGCGGTGACCTGGACAAGCCGGGCGAACGGGAGCGCCCTGGTCGTATCGGTGCGAAGGGGGCCTGGGGTCGTGGTGGTCGAAGCCGGCTCGGGCGGCGGGTCGCCCCCGGACTGCGGACCCACAGAACCCAGAGCCACCACAGCCACGAGGACGACGACGCCGCCGGCGAGAACCACCGGCGCGGACAGAACGGCGGCCAGCCCTGATCGCTCGCGGCGGCGGTCGTCGCTCAGCACCCCGATGCCCAGCAGGCCGGCGCCCGCCCCGGCCACGAGCAGCACCAAGAGGAAGACGAGCAGGATCACGAGGCTGGGGTCGGTGTCTCAGGCCTGTGGCGTTCCCGCCGGGGCGGCCGGCGGCTGGGGGGAGGTCGTAGGTGTCTCGTCGTCGAGGCGGCGGTTCAAGGTGAGCAACCGCCCCATGACCGGTAAGGCGATGAGGTTCAGCCCGTGGAGCACCCCGAGGATCAGCAGGATCCCGCCGACCCGGGCAACTTCGTGCTGGAGCTGCGCGCCTCCCACCGTCTGGCCCCAGCCTCCCTTGAGCTGAAAGCTCATCGTGAACAGCACGTAGGAGAAGAAGATCAGGTAGTAGGCGATGTCGGTCAGCACGATGAAGCTCTTGCCGGTCCGGGGATTGGCCCGGAAGACATCCGCGGCGTAGCTCTTGCCGAACCGCTTGATGAGCGGCCCCAGCCACAACGCCACGCACACGAGAAGGGCGTTGGCCAACAGTTCCAGGACCCACCAGTCCATGAGCAGCTCTCCTTGTCGATTGTCGGTAACGGCGAAGATCAAGAAGGCGACGGCACTGGCGGCACATGCCCCCATGGCGGCCAGGCGCCGGCGCTGCCGGCGCCGTCGGCGGTCGTCCTCAATGCTGAGTCGCACCCGGGCGAACAGGTCCGGGCTCTCCTCGAGTGCCTCGGCTCCCCGCAGGAGAGCGTCGTGCAACCGCTCCTCGAGAAGGCTCATCCGGACACCGCCCTCGGGTCCTCCAGGCGCGACTCCATGGCGGCGAGGCCCCGCTGGAGGTGCGTCTTCACCGAGTTGCGCGAGATGCCGAGCGTCGCGGCGATGTCGTCGATGCCCAGCTCCTGGTAGTAGCGCAGCACCAGGCAGTTGCGTTGGCGATGAGGGAGCTCGCGCACTGCGTCGATGACCTGACGCTGGTCGTCACGGAGCACCAGCTGGTCCTCCTCCTCGGCGCGCTCGGGGTCGAGGGGCAGGCGGTGGCGGAGCGAGACAAGGCCCCGGCGGTTGTGATCTCTGGCCAGGTTCAGGACGATCGAGCGCAGGTAGGCCGCGGCCTTGGCGTGGTCCTGGATGCGATGCACGGACCGGGCCAGGCGGATGAACGCCTCCTGGACGAGGTCCTCGGCCGCATTGCGGTCGTCGACGAACAACCGGGCCAGCCTGACGAGTGAACGCCCCTCGCTCTCGAAGAGCTCGACGAGGAGCCGGTCGACGTCCGCCGGGGTGGAAACCGCTCGGACGGGGACAGGAACGCAACCGACGAAGGTCGGCAGGTCCACCATCCAGCTGAGCGCCCCCAATCCCACTGACCCGACAGACGTGTCCAGCGAGGCCCGCGGGTGACACGCATCTCGTATCGCCTCGGCGATGCGGTCGCCGACGGAGGGCGGCGTCACCTCCGGAGCTTAGGGGTGCCCGTGATTTCTCGCCGGATGTCGCCTCCACGTCACCCGTGGGCCTGTGTCGCCCGTCTGTAGGAGAACCCGTGGCGGAACCCGCGCCGGAGAAGGAGATGATGCAATGGACAAGAAGTCATCCCGAGCGGCGAAGCGGGTCCGCACCTCTCTCGTCGCCCTCGGCGTCTTGGGTGCGGTGGTCGTGCCCGCGTCGGGAGCGGGGGCGGCGACCAGCGTCGGACGATGTCTCCACCCTGCCCGCCGGAACCGCCGCGGGCCTCGAGATCAATGGCGTGGCGGTCCTGAGCCGGACAACCACCGGTACGACCGGGCGTGTGGTCGTGCGCGGCCTCGAGCCGGGCTCGACCTACGCGGCACACCTGCATACCCAACCCTGTGCCGCGGCCCAATCCCGGCGGTGGCCACTACATGAACGTCGTGGGGGCCGGTGGCGCGCCGCCCAACGAGCTGTGGTTCTCTCCGGTAA
>JAIVIH010000175.1 GCA_020200615.1 Actinomycetota bacterium
CGTCCCGGGTTCCCGCCGGTGACGCGGACACGGAAAGTTAACCGATCGCCACCCTGGATGCCACTATTGCCGTCGCTTACTCCAGCAACTTCAGTAACAAAAACCCCGGACGGGTCCGCCGCTGGCTGGATTGCCGGCCTACCGGACCACCCCGAGCAGGCTGGGTCAGCTGGTGGCGGTACGGCTGGGAAGTGACTCCACCCTCTCCCACACCAGGAACAGCAGGCCCCCGAAGAGCAGGGAGAAAGCGATGACGCCCAGCACGAAGGGGTCGACACCGGTCGTGGCCAGCTGATGCGTGACCACCGGCTTGCCGATCACCTTTACGAACTTGTGGTGCGGGTGCGGGACATCGGTGGGCGTGGCCAAGGACACGGGCTCGATGTCGACGCAGTCCTGCTGGCTCACGGCCGTGGTCGAGCGGTTGCCGGTCGCCGTGGCCGGCCCGGTGACGATGGCGCTGGTTCCATCGGAGCTGTTGGTAGCGGCAGCCGTGAGACCGAGGTCGATGGGGAGGTTCACCAATCCGCCGGAGATGAACTGGTTGTTCGTCGCCGTGTTGATGGACTGGTTGCCCACGCTCTGGTTGTTCCCGGTGGCCGCGTCGGCGACGCCCGAGTTGTCCACCTCGACGTGCTGCCCACCGAAGCGGAAGAACCCGTCGCAAACGGCTCCGCCCCCGACCCCGAAGCCTTCGCCGACGCTGACCTGATGCACGGTGGTGACAGCCTCGTTGCCCGAAGCCGCCGCTGGACCGGTGGTGATCGACGAGCTGCCGCTGGACACGTTCGAAGCGTTGCCGAGGTTGATCCCGATGGCCAGCAGGCCACCGGTGACAGTCTGGGTGTTGGTGGCCACGTTGGTGGAGTCGTTGCCCACACTGCGGTTGCCTCCGGTGCTCGCCGTGGCCTCCCCGGAGTTGCTCACACCCGCGCTCTGAACAGGGGCGAAGTGTCCGAACACGCTGGTGACGCCGCCTCCATCCCCCGTTTGGGCCACGGCCGTGTCGGAGGTGTTACCCGTCGCCGCCGCGCCACCGGTGGAAACGGTCGACGTTCCCGAGGACTCGTTCGTGGAGCTGTTGCCGACATTGAGGACCAAGCCGAGAAGGCCGCCGAGGAGGGGCTCCGACGTCTGATCGAGGGTGTCGGTGTTGGTGGCGGTGTTGTCGGAGGAGTCGCCGACGCTGGCGTTCCCGCCGGTGCTGGCCGAGGCTCCTCCGGAGTTCCCGACGCCGGCGGACTGCCCGTAGGCGGGGATGCCAAGGACACCCGCCGAGCCGGTCACGCCCGCCGCCAGCAGCAATGCCGTTGCGATCCGCCTCTTGGTGGTAACCCTCATGTGCTGTCTCCCGCCCCAGTCTGGTGGCCGAAGCTTGCCCTATTCCCACATGGACTGGCAAGCACTGTGGGCGACGGAGAGCGCACTCACCGGGTCGGGGTCGCTTCAGCCTCCGTCGCGGCGGGCGCGAAGCAGCCGCGTCACGGCCTTGCCGTCGGCCTTGCCTTCGGTGGTGGCCATGATCTTGCCCACGAAGAACCCGGTCAGCTTGTCCTCGCCGGCGCGGTAGCGGTCCCACTCCGCCGCGTGGGCGGCAATGACCTGGTCGACGACGGTGGCCAGAGCGTCTCCGGCGAGCGCTTCGAAGCCCAGCGCACGCGCCACCTCGGCCGGATCGCCTCCGTCCGTCACCACCTCGGCCAGCACCTGTTTCGCCTGGGTGGCCGTGAGCTTTCCCTCCTGCTCCATCAGAAGGGTGGCGATCACGGCGGCGACGGGCACGGCCGCGGGCTCGAACCGGCCGGCGAGCTCGTTGGAGGCCCGATTGAGGGCGAGACGGGGGTCGATCCCGGCATCGACCGCCTTCGCCACCAGATCGTCGAGCTCAGCCTTGACCACCAGGGCCACGTCCGAGGGTTCGACGCCCAACCGGCGTGCCAGGTCGGATCGCCGTGCGGCCGGGAGCCTGGGGAGGGAGGCCCGGACGGCCTCCTGCCACCCGGTCGAGGGCGCCACCGGCACCAGGTCGGGCTCGGGGAAGTACCGGTAGTCCTCGGCTTCCTCCTTGGTGCGGAGCGAGACGGTGTGGCCCTCGTCCTCGTCCCAGTGACGGGTCTCCTGCACGACCCGCCCACCGTCCTCGAGGAGAGCCGCCTGGCGGCGAGCCTCGTACTCGACCGCCCGGCGAAGCGATCGCACCGAGTTGAGGTTCTTGATCTCGGCCCGGGTGCCGTAGGGAGCGTCGGGCCGGTCGGCCCTCCGGACGGACACGTTGGCGTCGACCCGCAGGGACCCCTCCTCCATCCTGGCGTCGGAGGCCCCGATGGCGGCGAGGATCGCCCGAAGCTCGTTGACG
>JAIVIH010000428.1 GCA_020200615.1 Actinomycetota bacterium
GGGAGGGCGCCTCGCTGATCAGCGACACCGAGGTCACCTGGTCCCAGGGCGACATCTTCGTGGTCCCGGGGTGGGCTCCCGCCGTGCACACCAACACCGCCGCCCAGCCCGCGCTGCTGTTCTCCATGACCGACGAGCCCGTCCTGAGGTCGCTCGGCCTGTACCGCTCGGCGTGAGCCGGATCGCCTGCCTCGACGGGGAGCCGTCGCTGCTGGAGGGGACGGGCGGCCACCGCCTCACGAGCCTGCTTCCGCCCCTCTCCCCGACGGCCACGGCGGCCGAGAGGATGCTGGCCCTCGTCCGTCACTGGCCCGACGTGCGAGCGGCGCTCGACGGCGGGGGGGCGCTCCCCGAAGTCGATCCCGAGCGGGCGGCGTGGAGCGCGCCCCTGCCCCGGCCCGGGAAGATCGTCGCCGCACCGGTCAACTACCGGGCCCACGCCGCGGAGATGGGCGCCGAGCACACCATCGAGCAGCAGGGCATCTTCCTCAAGGCCAACTCCTCGGTCATCGGGCCCGGGGGCACCATCGTCCTCCCCTACCCCGACCGGCGAACCGACCAGGAGGGGGAGCTGGCCGTCATCGTCGGCCGGAGGGCTCGCCACGTCGGCGTCGACCAGGCCCTCGACGCCGTGCTCGGCTACACCTGCCTGGTGGACGTCACCCTGCGCGGCCCCGAGGACCGCTCCGGGCGCAAGTCGTTCGACACCTTCACCCCCATGGGGCCGTGGATCACGACGGCCGACGAGGTCCCCGACCCGGACGCCCTGCTGATCCGGTGCTGGGTGAACGGCGACCTTCGCCAGGAGGCCTCCACCGCCGACCTCATCTTCGGCGTGGCCCGCCTCCTCTCCTACGTCTCCCACGTCATGACTCTGGAGCCCGGAGACGTCGTGTCGACGGGCACGCCCGCCGGGGTCGGCCCCCTCGCCCCCGGCGACCGGGTGACGGTGGAGATCGACCGCGTCGGCCGGCTGGAAGTGGGCGTCGAAGCCGGGCCGGCGGCGGGCTGAATGGACTACGAGTTCTACGAACCCCTCGAGCAGACCGCCCCCCTCACCCGCAGGCTGGCCGAGACCTTCTGCCGCCCGGTCGACGGAACCCCGGCGTGCTTCTGGTACCACGGCATCTGGCCCTACCTCCGGCTCTTCGGGGTGGCCGCCGCCCCCGAGCGTGACGGTCCTTTCTTCCTCGACGCCCTGGGCGCCCTGGCCGCCACCGACCGGTACCCCCGGGTGCTGGTCTCGGGAGCGGCCGACTACTCGATGCTGGCCCACGTGGTGCGGGCCTACCGCGCCCGACCTCCCTCTCAGAGGGCCGCTCGGGCCCCGGCCACCGCCCCCGAGGCCACCGTCATCGACCGCTGCGAGACGCCGACCGTGCTCTGCCGGTGGTACGGCGAGCTGGTCGGTCTGCCCGTCGCCACCGCCACCACCGATGTCCTGGACTACGACCCCGGTCGCACGTTCGACGTGATCTGCACCCACTCGTTCCTGTCCCAGTTCCCGCCCCCGGCCCGGCCCTCGCTGCTGGCTCGCTGGCACGCGCTGCTGCGACCCGGCGGCAAGGTGGTCACCACCACCCGCATCGCCCCCGGCGCCCCCGACGGGCCGCAGGTCTTCACCCCGGCCCTGACGGACTCGTTCTGCGATCAGGTCCGGGCCGAGGCCGAACGTCGCGCCGCCGTGCTCGAGGAAACACCGCAGGAGCTGGCCGAGGCCGCCCGCCGCTACGCCGAGCGGATCGTGGCCCACCCCACCCGGTCGGTCCACGATGTCGCGGCCCTGTTCGGGGACGCCGGGTTCGTGCTGGAGCGGCTCGACGTGCGCCAGGTGGCGGGCTCGCTCGGGGGCAGCGGTGCAGGCGGTGCCGGCCGCGGCGGGGGTTCGTGCCCCGGCTCGACCAGCTGAGCCGGGAGTTCGGCGAGATCGAGCGGGGGCGGACCCCGGCAATGGTGCTGGAGGCGGCCGAAGGCGTCTACCAGGAGCTGGCTCACTACTGCGCCTTCGCCGACGCCTACGACGCCGTCCGGGGCGACGAGCCGCCCCTCGACCTCGACATCCTCAGCAACTGGAAGGAGAACGCCGAGCTGGGCGCCCTCCGGGCCCGGCACCGTCGCGACCACGGCGAGATCGGCGCCCGGGCCCAGGCCTTCACCGAGGGCGGCTACTGCACCCTCTACTCCGAGGGCATGCGTCTGGGGCCCGACGACCCCATCGCCAAGGCGTGTTCCGTGGTCTACGACGACGAGTGGGAGCACATGCTCCACGGCATCGCCGGCCTCGAGGATCAAGGCCTGGACCCCGAGGGTTGGGCCCTCCTCCGAGCGCTCACCGTCGAGCAGATGCGGCTCCGGATCCGTATGCGCAACGCCCAGTTCGGCTACCCGCTGACCGAGGCCCGATTGCGGGAGATCGACGAGGGGAACATCGAGCCTTTGCCCTTCGACTACCGGCGAGCAGGACTGGAGGCGCCATGACCGACGATGTCTCCATCGCCCTGCTGTACCCCGAGCTGCTGGGCACCTACGGCGACGGCGGCAACGCCCTGGTCCTGGCCCAGCGACTCCGCTGGCGGGGCATCCCCGCCGAGATCATCGATATCACCGCCGGGGAGACCGTCCCCACGTCCTGCGACGTGTACCTCATGGGTGGCGGCGAGGACGGCCCCCAGGCCTCGGCCGTCCGGGAACTGCGCGCCAGCCGGGCCCTGAACCGGGCCGTGGACGGCGGCGCCGCCGTCCTGGCCGTGTGCGCCGGGTACCAGCTCCTGGGCCGCCAGTTCCTGGGGCCGGACCTCCGACCCCACACCGGGCTGGGGCTGCTCGACTGCTCCACCGACCGCGGCCCCGGCGCCCGCCGGGTGGGCGAGCTGGTGGTGGAGCCGGAGACGGAGCTGGAGCTGCCCAAGCTCACCGGGTACGAGAACCACGCCGGGATCACGCGTCTCGGCCCGTCCGTCCACCCCCTGGGCCGGGTCGTGGTCGGCCACGGGAACGACCACGGTGACGGCACCGAGGGGGTCGTCGCCGGGCGCATCGTGGGCACGTATCTGCACGGTCCCGTCCTGGCCCGCAACCCGGCCCTGGCCGATCTCATCCTCTCGTGGGTCGTGGGCCCCCTCGAGCCCCTGGAGGACTCCGAGGTCACCGAGCTGAGGGAAGAGCGGATCTCCTCCGCCCGTCGCAGCCACCCCCTGGCCGGCCGCCACCTCTGGTGACCCGGCCGCCCCATGATCCTCACCCTCGACACCATCAAGGCGAACCCGCCCCCCTGGACCTAGTACCCGCTCGCCACGGCGAGGGGCAGGTCGAGCTCGCGGACGGCGGCCGCCAGCGAGCGCTTGGGAGGCGCGGGTCTTCCACAGACGGCGAGGGGTCGTCCCCGTTCGTCGGTGAAGACGATTCCGTCGGGGTCGTCGGCATTTCCGGCCATGCCCAACCCTCCCCGGTGATGCAATCGGTGGTGATGGGCGCACAGGGCGAGCAGATTCTCGGTGTCGGTGGTGCCTCCGTCCTCCCAATGCCGGAGATGGTGGATGTGGAGCCAGCGGCTCCGGTCACAGCCCGGCACCCGACATCCCCGGTCCCGCTCCTCGATGACCACCCGGGTGCGCTCGGGCACGGTGCGCAGGGCCCGGCCCACGCTCACGGCCTGGCCGCCCCTCCCCAGCACGGGGCGGATGCGGCTGTCACAGCTCAGGAAGCGCCTCAGACCCGGTGACACCGCCGGGCCCAGGTGCAGGTGGCCCCGGGTGTCCCCTTCGTCGCCGGCCTCCACGTGCAGCAGCACCAGGTGGCGGTCCCGATGCGGGCGATCCACGGCCCCGGCCCCCAGGGACCGGTCGGCCACCGCCACCAGGGCATCGGCCCAGGACACGGCAGCCTTGTCTTTTGCGTCGGCGGCTCGGAACAGGGTGTCGCGGGCCTCGGCCAGGGCCCGCTCCCACAGGGCCCCCTCGTCCGCCGGCAGCAGGGCCGACAGGCGCCAGTGGCCCTCGTCGGTGTAGCCGAAGCTCACCCGCCGGACCTCCTCCCCGGGCTGGCCACCCCTCAAG
>JAIVIH010000176.1 GCA_020200615.1 Actinomycetota bacterium
ACATAGGCCTGGTAGGCGCCCCGCTGTCCGACTTCGTGGTCCAACCCGCCGATCACCGCCAGGGAGGCGTCGACCGTCCTCGTCGGTTGCCACTGACCGGGACGGACCAGGGCGTCGCCCCGGCCCAGCTCGTCGTGCCCCACTCCGGAGAGGTTGACGGCCACCCGGCTTCCGGGAGGGACGGTCGAGCGGGCCTGCTGGAGGCTCTGCAGCCCGCGGACCCGGACCCGGCGGCCGGCGGGGATCACCATGAGCTCGTCGTCCACGCCGAGGCTGCCGCCCGCCAGCGTGCCTGTCACCACGGTGCCCGAGCCCTTGGCCGCGAACACCCGGTCGATCCACAGCCGAGGCCGGCCCCGGTCCACCGCCGCGGGCGCCGTGGCCACGAGGCGGTCGAGGCCGAGGCGGAGGTCCTCGACGCCGACACCCGTCGGGGCGTCGACCTCCACCACGTCCGCGCCCTCGAGGAACGTGCCCTCGACCGCTTCCGCGATCTCCATCTGGGCGAACTCCCGCGTCTCCTCGTCGACCAGGCCGACCTTGGTCAGGGCAACGAGCCCGTGACTCACGCCGAGCAGCTGCAAAATGCGCAAGTGCTCCTCGGACTGGGGCTTCCAGCCCTCGGTGGCGGCCACCACGAACAGGCAGGCGTCGACCGCACCGACCCCCGCCAGCATGTTCTTGATGAACCGGACGTGCCCGGGGACGTCCACGAACGCCACCTGGCGACCTGAGGAGAGCGTAGTCCACGCGAAGCCGAGGTCGATGGTGAGGCCGCGGGCCTTCTCCTCGGCGAACCGGTCCGGGTCCATCCCCGTGAGGGCGAGGACCAGGGTCGACTTGCCGTGATCGACGTGACCCGCGGTGGCCACGACGTGCATGAGACCGCCGGGGTTCACGACAGGGGGGCGAGGGCCTTGGCCAGCGACACGTCGTCGGCCGGGTCGACGGTGCGCAGGTCGCACACGGTCGCACCGTCGTGCACGCGGGCCACGATCGGGACCTCGTGGGCCCGGAGCCGCTCAGCGTGGTCGCCGTCGACGGCGACGCCGGCCGAGGGCAACTCGTGGCCCGGGACCGACCCGCCTCCGGCCACGGCGACGGTGTCGACGACCCGACCCGCACCGAGCCCGGTGGCGCGCTCGCGCAGCGACTCGACCGACGTCGCCGCCATGCGCCAGAAGGGGATGCTCTGGCCGTCGCGCCTTAGGTACGCCATGGCCGTCTCCTGGAGGGAGGCGAGGACGAGCCCTCCCGGCCGGAGGGCCCGGCTCAGGGGATGGGCGGCACAGGCCGCCACCATGTCCCGCCGCCCGGCGATCACGCCCGCCTGGGGGCCGCCGAGCAGCTTGTCCCCCGAGAACGTCACCAGGCCGGCACCGGCGGCGAGCGTCTGGCGGGCGGCGGGCTCGCCCGCGAGCCACGGCGGCGGCCCTCCGGGGAGCCACGGGGTGTCGGCGTCGAGGAGGCCGGACCCGATGTCGACGACGACCGGCGGCCCCAGCAGTGCGAGCTCACCGACGTCGGCCGCCTCGGTGAAGCCGACGATCCGGTAGTTGGACTGATGGACCTTGAGGATGAGACCGACGTCGTCGCTCAGGGCGGTCTGGTAGTCCCGCAGGTGGGTCCGGTTGGTCGTGCCCACTTCGATCAGCCGAGCGCCGGACTGGGCCATCACGTCGGGAATCCGGAAGCCCCCACCGATCTCGACCAGCTCTCCTCGGGAGACGAGCACGCTTCGGTCCCGGCCCAGAGCGGCCAGTACCAGCAGCACCGCGGCCGCACCGTTGTTCACCACCAGGGCCGCCTCGGCGCCGGCGACGCGGGCGAGCAGAGCGGCGGCGTGTCCGCTGCGGGAGCCTCGCCTGCCGGTCACCAGGTCGAACTCCAGGTTGCTGTACCGGTGCCCGGGCGAGGACCCTGACGGTGCCGGGGCGAGAGGTGCCCGGCCGAGGTTGGTGTGGAGGATAACGCCGGTGGCGTTGATCACGGGCCGGAGCAGGGTGGTGGCCACGCGCTCGGCGATGGCCCGGGCCGACGAGGGATCGCCGGAGGCGATGGCCTGGCGGGCGGCGTCGACGAGAAGCGGGTGAGGCAGGTCGATGTCGGCCAGCTGACGGGCGAGGGCGTCGACTGAAGGTGGCCGCACGCACCGAGGATACGGCCCAGTGGCGTGATCGGCCCCCCCGGAGGCGTACGGCGGGGTGCGCCCCCAGCGAACTGGTGACAGTCAAGGGTGCCAGGGACCCCCTGTCCGTCACCAGTTCGTGAGAGCGCCCGGGGCGCCGGAGGCGCAGACGAACACGTACGGCCCGGCCTGGGGCAGGGGGCCCAGGCTCGGGAGGAG
>JAIVIH010000429.1 GCA_020200615.1 Actinomycetota bacterium
TCCCTGACGCTGCTGCCCGCCCTGCTCGGCTTCGCCGGCGAGCGCATCGAGCTCACCCGCTGGCGGGGGCTGATCGCCGCCAGCCTTGCCGCCATCGCGCTCGTCGGCATCGGCTTGAAGATCACACCTCTCACGATCGGCCTGCCGCTCGCCGTGATCGTGGTGATCGCTGGCTTCTTCGTCGCTCCCCTGAAGCGGGAGGTCCCCCGCCCGGCCCCGAAGCCGCTGCGGGAGACCCCGGCCTACCGGTGGAGCCACCTCATCCAGCGCCGGCCGTGGACGGCCGCCCTCGCCGGTGCACTGGCGCTGCTCGTGCTGGCCGTACCCGTCCTCAGCCTGCGGCTCGGCTTCTCCGACGAGAGCAACTACGCCGAGGACACCACCACCAAGCAGGCCTACGACCTGCTCGTCGCCGGCTTCGGGCCCGGCTTCAACGGCCCGATGCTCCTCGTCGCCGAGATCCCGGCGGGCACCGACGTAGCCCGCCTCGCTCCGGTCAAGAGGGCGGTTGAAGCCGACCCGGGCGTGGCCTTCGTCTCCGACGCCCAGCCCAACGAACAGAACACGGCTGCGGTGTGGAACCTGGTGCCCACCAGCGGGCCGCAGGACGAGACGACGACCGCAACTCTGAAGCGGCTCCGGGGCGACGTTCTGCCCCGCGCCGAGTCCGAAGCCGGCGTCGACGTCTCGCTGACGGGGACGGTGGCCGTCAACAACGACTTCTCCAACTACCTCGAGGCGCGGCTGCCGCTGTTCTTCGTGGCCGTGCTGGCGCTCTCGTTCCTCCTGCTCATGGTCGTGTTCCGATCGGTGCTCGTGCCGGTCAAGGCCGTGATCATGAACCTCCTGTCGATCAGTGCCGCCTACGGCATCGTCGTCGCCCTCTTCCAGTGGGGCTGGCTGAGCGACCTCACGGGCGTGCAGCCGGCGCCCATCGAGCCGTGGGCGCCGATGATGCTGTTCGCCATCGTCTTCGGCCTCTCGATGGACTACGAGGTGTTCCTGCTGTCGAGAGTGCGGGAGGAGTGGCGCCGGACGGGTGACAGCCGGACGTCGGTGGCCGACGGCCTGGCTGCGACAGCCAAGGTCATCACCGCGGCCGCGGCCATCATGGTCTTCGTCTTCGGCAGCTTCATCCTCGAGCAGGACCGGATCGTCAAGCTGATGGGTGTCGGGCTGGCGACAGCGATCCTGCTCGACGCCACCATCGTCCGCATGCTGCTCGTGCCCGCCACGATGGAGCTACTGGGTGACAAGAACTGGTGGCTCCCCCGCTGGCTCAACCGGATCATCCCCGACATCGACGTCGAGGGACATGCCGCGCCGGCGCCGCCGGAGGAGGAGCTCCAGCCCGCCACCACGCCGTGAACCGCGGATCGCTGCTCTAGCCCTGGAGCCGGTCGACTGAGGGCGGATCTGGCTGGTTATTTCGACGTCTTCACCGCCGCACTCAAGTGCGGAAGAAGCTGCGGTTTCCTTGCACAGGCGGCGGGATCTTCTTAGCCAGGGCGAGCTCGCTCATCTGCCGTGTCAGCGGCGGCTTCGTGTCGCCCTTGAGTGGCGTCTTGAAGGCGGGGGACTTCACGCCTTTCGGCTGAGGGATGGAAGCGGTTACATCGCCATGGCGGGTCGACGTGCCCGAAGGCCGCTCCCCGCCTGACGCGTGAGATCGGTGAGGAACTGTTTTGGGAGCGAGGTCGCGATCTGCCGCGTCCCCTGGATGGCGCCACCCGCTCAGTTCTTCAGAAGATCCGGAGGACCTCCGAGCCCCATGCTCAGCACGACGCCACCGGTCTGGCCCAGGCTGTCGCCGCCGCCGAGGTGGGCACATCGCGGTCGGCCATAGGCCCCGAAGAGGGCTGTCTTGCCCGCGGCCGTGCTGACCCTTCCCCCTCCCTCGCTGCTCCTCTGCATAGCCCCCGGAGCCCCCCGCTCGTTCCCGCTGGTGGGGGTCCAGCGCCTCCTGAACCCAGCGAAGGCCGGTTGACGATCCCGGCACCATCCCAGGCCCACCAGGCCCACCCCAGTCAGGATGAGCAGACCCGCCTGGTGGGCCAGGCCCCGTGCACCCGAGCCCGTGAGGGCGAGCGCCCCCGCCGGCAGGCCAGGCGAGGTCGGGGCCACTCGGCCGGCGGGAGTGACTCCTGGCCTCGGGAGCGCCGTGGGCGCCTGGGGGACCGGCGGCTCTGGGGGCACCGGGGGGACGACGTCGGTGAGACCGACGGTGGCCTGGGCCCGGCCCTGGCCGGGGGTGCCGTCGTCGTCCACGAGGGTGGCCGTGACCACGTCGGTCTGGGTTGTCCCAGGGGCGCCGAGGAGGGAGGCTACGAACAGGCACCTGAAGCT
>JAIVIH010000003.1:0-15814 GCA_020200615.1 Actinomycetota bacterium
GCGGAGAACAGCGCGATCACCCTTTACCCGGTGGAGGCGGCTTGACCGCAGGAAAGGCCAGAGAGATGGACACGTGACGGGCCTCCCAGATGAGGAGGCCCAAATGCGTAACCACCAGGGTGAGGCCCAGGGGAATTAACTCCACCCACGCGTGGTCCTTCACGGACAGCACGGCCACGTTAATCAGAGCGAGTCGCACGACAAACCCCCCGAGGGCGGCCACCATGAGGAAGGCAAGCGAGATGCGGGCCGACCAGGTCAGTAGGGTGGCCGCCACCAGGAAGTTGACCAGGACAAGCCCGACGGCGAAGGCCGAAGATAGCGCGCCGTTGACGCCCCAGATGAGGCCGGCCAACAGGATCAGCAGCGGCAGCACGGGCAGGCCCCGGCGGATCATGTCGGTGGCGACCTGACGCTCGACGGGCGGAGCCGTTAGGAGCGGCGACGGGCCGGTCACTGGTCCACCCTCTTCAAGGGATGAACCAGTGAAAGCCATCGGGACCGGCCTCCCGGGCCGGTCATGCCGGCATCCCGGGGTGGCGCTTGTCGGCCCAAGGGCCGCCCTGCTCCAGCACCTCCATGCGCTTGACGTAGCCGTACCACGTACGAGCCATGAGGGTCAGCAAGGCGACCAGGGCGAAGACGATGGTCAACACGGGGACGATGCCCAGCCACCGATCGACGGCGTAGCCAAGGGCTCCGAAGATGGCGGGGGTGAAGGCCAGCTCGAAGGCTCGGGTGTAGCTGTCGCCGAAGGTGCGGTACAGGTCGCCCTTGGGAGTCACGTCGAAATCGTGAGGCGAAGGGGACACCGGCTCAGGCCCGACGGCCGACCGGAGCCCGTCGCCCCTCACGGCTCCGTTGTCCCGCTTCTCCACGTTTCCTTCCCTGCCGGGGCCCCGAGGGCCTCGCCGCGCATGCCCACGCACGTTTTTTTCCGATCGACCCGCGAAACCTAGGTGACAGCCCAGATGAGCCGCAAGTGCCGTACCTCCCGCTCAGAGCGTCGCGGGGCGTTCTACGGCGGAGTCGGCCGCCGCTTCACGGCGTCGTCTTCACGGCGAGCGGCCGAGCCGTTGACGGGAATCGCGGCCGGGTTCTTCGGATGGGCGCCATTGCCATCGGGCGGAACCTGGGAACGATCGTGGACCTGAGGCCAGACGGCGGCATCGGCCGTCAGGTCGTCGAGTCCCCTGGGCTGGCGGATTCCCGGATGAAACAGGGTGAACAGAACGACGGCGAGGGCCGCCACCAGGAGGGGGACCAGGGCGTTTCCCTGGTTGGTGTAGGTCGGCACCAGGACGACGCCGGAGAGTATGGCCGACCACGTCCAGAGGATGAGGACCGATCGCCGGGGACCGTGGCCCAGCCGCATGAGCCGGTGGTGGAGATGCTCCTTGTCGGCCTCGGACAGGGCGACCCGCTTGACCGCCCGCCGCACGATGGCGAAGGCGGTGTCGACGAACGGGACGCCGAGGATGAAGAACGGGATGACGAGGGGGGCGAAGAAGAAGTACGTCTGGCCACTGAACTGGTCAGCCGTGCGACCGCCGACGGAGATCGTCGCCGCCGCCATCAACAGCCCGAGCAGCAGCGCCCCCCCGTCCCCCATGAACACCTTGGCCGGGTGGAAGTTGTGGGGCAGGAACCCCACGCACAAGCCGCAGGTGATGGCCATGGCCAGAGGGGCGATGGTGCTGGTGTCCAGCAGCCCGGCGCCCCACAGCCGGTCGGCGTAGAGGAACAGGGCGCCGGCGGCGATGGCCACGACTCCGGCGGCCAGGCCGTCGAGACCGTCGATGAGGTTGACGGCGTTGGCGATCCCGACCACCCACAGGACCGTCAGGAGGAAGCTGAGATCGGGCGACAGGACCACGAAATCGGCGAAAGGGATGCGGAAGTAGAACATCGTGACGCCGAACAGGGCGAGGATCGACCCGGCCAGAACCTGGCCAGCGACCTTGGCCGGCGCCGAGACCTCCCGGAGGTCGTCGAGCAGCCCGAGCCCGAGGATGACGACGGCGGCCAGCACCAGGCCGAGGGGCTCCGACGAGTTCTCGAAGACGGGCCGGAAGTCGGGGAGCTGGTAGGCCACGGCCATGGCGGCCAGGAACCCGGCCAACATGGCCACGCCACCCATGGTGGGGGTCGGCCGCTGATGCACCCGCCGCTCGTCGGGCTTGACCACCGCCCCGATGCGGATCGCCAGTCGCCACACGCCTGGTGTGAGGACGTAGGTGACAGCTACGGCCACCGTGAACACGATGCCGTAGGAGAAGAGCATCAGGCTCCCGGTGCGTCCCGCCCCGCCAGCCCCGACGTCACCCGGGATAAGGCGTGAACTTGGAGCAGAGGGTGCCGGCCGCCTCCCGCACCTCCGCCAGAACGCCGTCGTCGTCGCGGCCGCGCAGGGCCCGGCCGATGAGGGCGGCGATCTCAGTCATCTCCGGTTCGGCCATCCCCGCGGTGGTGACGGCGGGCGTACCGATCCGGAGCCCGCTGCACACGAAGGGCGAGCGGGGGTCGTTGGGGATCTGGTTCTTGTTCAGGGTGAGCCCGGCCCGGTCGAGCGCTTCCTGAGCCTGCTTCCCGGTGAGCTCGGGGTCGAAGGGCTGCAGGTCGACCAGCATCAGGTGGTTGTCCGTGCCGCCCGAGACCAATCGGAAGCCCTCGTCCTCCAGGGCCTGGGCGAGCGCCCGGGCGTTGCGCACGATCTGGGCCGCGTACTCCCGGAAGGCGGGCTGCGACGCCTCCCGGAAGGCGACCGCTTTGGCGGCGATCACGTGCATGAGAGGCCCACCCTGGAGCCCGGGGAAGACGGCCTTGTCAATGGGCTTGGCCAGCTCCTCGGTGCAGATGATCGCACCGGCTCGGGGCCCCCGAAGGGTCTTGTGGGTGGTGAAGGTCATCACGTCGGCGAAGGGGACGGGAGACGGGTGCGACCCGCCGGCCACGAGCCCGGCGATGTGGGCGGCATCGAAGACGAACTTGGCGCCCACCTCGTCGCAGATCTGGCGAAACGGCTCGGGATCGATCACACGGGGGTAGGCGGTGGCGCCGGCGATGATCATCTTCGGCCGCTCGCGCCGGGCGAGGTCGCGTACCTGGTCGTAGTCGAGCCGCTCGTCGTCGTCTCGCACGCCGTAGGAGACGACCCGGTACAGCCGCCCGGTGATGTTGACCGGCGAACCGTGGGTGAGGTGGCCGCCCTGGTCGAGGCGCATGCCCATGATCGTGTCGCCCGGCTCTAGGAGGGCCATGAAGGTGGCCAGGTTGGCGTTGGCGCCGGCGTGAGGCTGGACGTTGGCGTGGTCGCCACCGAACAGGGCCTTGGCCCGATCCCGGGCCAGCTCCTCGGCCTCGTCGACCACGTAGTTGCCGCCGTAGTACCGCTTCCCGGGATAGCCCTCGGAGTACTTGTTGGTGAGCACCGACCCCTGGGCGGCCATCACAGCCCGGGAGGTGAAGTTCTCGGAGGCGATCAGCTGGATGGTGGTGTTCTGTCGCTCCAGCTCCCGGTCGAGGATGGCGAACAGCTCGTCGTCCGGGCCTGCGTCACCCGGAGGATCCCCCGTCACCGGCACTCCTCTTCCTCGAGACCGCTGATCCCGTCGATGCGGCGCTGGTGACGCCCACCCTCGAACGTGGCCGACAAGAAGGTGTCCACCGCATCGGCGGCCGCCTGCGGGCCGGTGAGGCGGGCACCCACACACACCACGTTGGCGTTGTTGTGCTCGCGCGCCATGCGGGCCGAGGTCGCGTCATGCACGACGGCGGCGCGGGCGCCCTTCACCTTGTTGGCGGCGATACCGATACCGATCCCGGTGCCACAGACGCACACTCCGTAGTCCGCCTCGCCCCCGACGACGGCACGGGCCACCAGGGCGCCGTACTCGGGATAGTCGACCGACTCCTCGGAGTGGGTCCCGAGGTCCTCGACGTCGTGGCCCTCTTCCCGCAGGTGCTCGACCAGCTCGGACTTCAGTTCGTAACCGGCGTGATCGGAGCCGATGGCAATGCGAGTCATGCGTCACTCCCGTCGTGGGCGAAGGCGGGCTCGGATCGGGCCTCCGCTTCCCCCCAGATCAACCACGCCAGGCGATCGAGCAAGTCGGCCAGGTCGGTGACCATGCGCTCGTAGGCCGCACGGGGTCGACCGATGGGATCGGCGACGTCGTCCTCGCGGGAGGCCCCCATGAGGTCTTGGATGTTCCGGCCCGCATGGACCTGGGCCAGCCAGCCGTTGAAGGGCTCCCCCGCGTGCCTGGGACCGTTTCGGAGGCCCCGTCGCACCAGCTCTTTGAGGGTGAAGGTGCGCGGCCACGCCTCAGGGAGCTGGACGACCGCCTCGCGGACGTGCTCTCGGGCCATGGCCAGGACCAGGTCGGCCTCTTGCAGCAGTTCGCGGGTCATGGTCTGGCTGCGGTGGGTCGACATGTCGATCCCCCGCTCCTCGAGTAGGCGAACGCCGTGCGAGGACGCCGGCTGGTTACCGCTGAGCAGTCCGGCCGAACGAACCCGGACGTCGATCCCCGCTTGCTCCAACTGGTGACGAAGCAGCGCTTCGGCGGCGGGAGAACGGCAGATGTTGCCCGTGCAGAGGAAGAGGATGTCGATGAGCGCGAGTCTAGGCGGCGAAGTGGTGCCGGCCATGGCCGGGCCGGCCGCTTTCAGGAACGCGTGAGCTCGGAAACCTTTTCCTCGTCCGACCCATCGCGACGGCTGGGGCGGCGGCGGGCGAAGGTGACGAGGAGAGCCCCGACCAGCATGGTCGCCAGCGCCATCATCGACCACCGGATGATGTTGCCGCCGGTGAATGCCACCGCTCCGGGCTTGGCCTGCTCCACGGACGGGCAGCTCACGTTGAACGTCACTGTCTGGGTCACATTGGTGCTCGCCACGGCCGAGAAGCCAACGCCGCGCAGGACGTTGAGTCCGCAGACAGCCGGAATTTGGCGGCCGTGAATCAGAAATGTCTTCGACGGCAGGATCGAGATCGGAACCGCCACCAACCCGCTGGGGTCGGCGAAGGTGTCGCCGATCTGTGTGTTGTTGATCGTGATCGTCACGGGAGCGTTGACCTGGAAGACACAGCTGGGAGCGATCACGACCTGGCTGTCACCAAAGTTGAGTGAGCCAAGATTCTGGTTGCCGATGGTGACATTGCAGTTCCCCGGCGGATACGCCTGGGCCGAAGCCGCCGGCGCCAAGACCACCAGGGCCGCGCTTGCCAGGGCCAGCACTGCTGAGATGGCTCCCGCTTTCCGTCTCATAGCAAGTCCCTCCCAAGGATGAATTGGGAGAGTGTACCGGATCGGCGGTGAGGGTCAACGCTCCTGCCCTCCGCCTCACCGGTCGACGTCCCAGGTCAAGGTCAGTTTCCTGTCCCACAGCCCCGACCATGAGCGGGCGCCTCCAACGTCCCAGCCTTCGGCCCGCAGCCTGATCTCCAATGGCACCGGCTCCAGCCGGGGTTGAGGCACAAGCCGGAGCTGGAAGCGGCCGTCACGCACGGCGTTGGGGATCAGGGTCTCCACGAAGGTCAGCTCTCGCATCTGTCCGGGGTCCACGTGGATGACGTGCTGGGAGAGGTTGAGACCCGACTCCACGACCGCCCCCGGTTGGCTGGAGCCCGCCGGCGCCCATAGGAGCAGCCAGGCGCGGTACTCCCCGGCGATGCGCATCTGGATATCCGGTCCCAGGGCGAACGACGGGCCGGACCCCGCAGGCACCTGGTTCTCGACCACGACCGTCGTGCGCACAACGGCGTCCCCCGATTCCATCAGGCGCACTTCTTGACGCACCCTCGGCTTGATGTAGTAGTCGAGCTTGGTCGCGGTCCGGTTCTCCACGGCCAGGTGGAAGGTTCGGTCCGCCAGCTCGGTAGCCGGCCCTCCGCCGAGGCCGGTCTTCTCGAACACCGCCTCCTCCTCGGGATCGGTGCTCCACAATCTCAGGTGTCCCCCCGCCGCCGCTTGACCCAGCTCGCGACCGAGGGCGAGCGGGTCACGCTCGCCCTGGGTTACCGCCTCGATTATCGCCCTGGTCACGTCGCTCAGGCGCTCACGGCGGGCGAGGTTGTCGGCTTCGGTCTGGATGCCCTCGTAGAAGTCACGCAGAACGATCCGGCCCACGTTCTTGTCGGTGACCGGCTCAGATAGGCCCTCGACCTCGATCGGTCCGACGACCCTCAGGAGAGCCGCCAGACCGGGAACGTCGATGGCGATCACACCGTCGACGCTCGAGTCCGTGGCCCTGGCGAACATGTCGGTCATTGCTCGTGCGCTGAACGGAAAATCGGCAGTGGCGTTCACCGACTGCCAGATCTGGGTCGGCAGGATCGACCCGAAGACCTCCTGAGTTCCGGGTGGGATCGGAGTGTCGGCCGGCGAGTCGAGGTTAAGATTGGCGACTGACCCCCCGACCTGGAGGTCGAGCACTCCTGCACTGAAGCCGGCGAGCGCATACGAGAGAACCATTCCCTGGTCCCGCATCTCCGCGTTGTTCTGAAGTGCCACCAGGTACCGCCGATCTCCGTCGGCACCCATGAACGTGCGGGCTACGCCGAGGGCGTCGGCGCCTCCGGCCAACCGCGCTGCGGTCGATCGGGCCGTCTCGTCGAATTGGCGACGAGCGTTCCCCAGGGGACCCCACAGGCCGCGATGGCGGCTGACGAGGCCACCGATGCGGGTCCCGGCCTGCCGGGTGGCTCCTTCGAGTTGCTGGAGGCCGCCGAGCGGAACGTGCCCGCCGCTGATCCTGCTCCCGGCCGACACCGACTCCAGCGTCCGGACCAAGTCGCGCCCAGCGAGCGCCGCCGCCCTCGAGTCATCGATCAGATGAACCAGCCCGTCGTGCTGGGATCCCAGGGGCGGCAGTTGGGCCACAAGCTTCAGAGACGGCGACCCGTCCACTCGGCTATGGGCCCGGTCCAGGCGAGCCAGCGCGCCTTCGATGGTTTCCCGCATTGCAGCCCTGCCCTCGCTGGCACTGAGGCGGGCTGGATTGTCGGCCACCTCAAGCAGCGATTGGCGAGCGAGAAGGACGTCGTGGCGGGCAGCCCGCACCACCAGCCCCGCAGCGACCAACAACACTACGGCGGCAGCCCCACTCGTAAGGGCGATCCCGACGAGGATCCTCCTGGCCGGCGTGCGGCGGGGTCGAGTTCCCCGGTCGAACACTCGGCGTCGCCGGCGACTCGATCGGTGTCGCCAGACCCACGCCGGGCTCCACCACCGCCTTCTACGACGGCGCGCGCCTTTCAACCCCCGCTACTTGGACGCCGGCTCGGTACGCGCTGAACGCTTCTTCGAGGGCTCCGCCCGGTAGTACTGATAGTCGTAGCCGTACGAGCCCTCGGACGTCACTCCGTTGAGCACGGCGCCGGCCAGCGGAGCATCGACCTGGCGAAGCATCTCAATGGCCCTTCCGAGCTCCTTGCGCGACGTTGCGCCAGCCACCGCGACCAGTAGTGCCGTGTCCACATGGCGGGCCAACACCAGGGCATCAGTCACGGGTAGAAGCGGAGGCGCGTCGATCAGGACGGTGAAGCCTTGATCCTGCATCGACGCGAACAGCTCCCAGGTCCGCCGGGTGGCAAGCAGTTCCGAAGGATTGGGCGGAAGCGGGCCGGAGGCCAGCAGGTGGAGCCGGTCGACATCCGGCACCTTCTGGATGGCCGAAGCGAGGTCGGTGGAACCCAGCAGAACTGACGTGAACCCGACGGCATTGCTCAGCCCGAAGAAGTCGTGCACGCGCGGACGGCGAAGGTCACAGCAGACGATCACGACTTTGAGGCCGGAGCGGGCGAGAGCGACGCCGAGGTTGGACAGCGTGGTCGTCTTGCCTTCCTTGGCGTTGGCGCTGGTGATCAGAACGGAGCGGATCGGGCGTTGGAGGGATAGGAACTGCACCGACGTGCGCAGCGACCGGTAGGCCTCGGAAACTGGCGACGTCGGCTCAGCGAGCGAGACGACTCGTGCTTCGCCCCGGTCTCTCCAACCTCCGACTACCGGGATCAGCCCGACGACGTTGACACCTGGGGCCACCCGCTCAACGTCCTCCTTGGTCTTGACCGAGTCGTCGAGATACTCGACGAACAGAGCGAGACCGATACCCAGGGGGAAGCCGAGAATCAGGGCCAACAGGACGTTGCGAAGGGGTTTGGGGGAGACCGGCGACGTCGGTACCGCCGAGTCGGCGACCAACTGGGCCCCGCCCCGCTTCAGTTCGGTGTCCACCTGGAGCTGATCGAGCTTCTGCTTGAACAATCCGTGCTGCTGGATCAGGGCGTCGCGCTGAGCACCGCTTGCGGCATCGATCTCCTGCTGCAGACCCGTCATCTTTCGCTGGATCTGGTTGCTGGCGCCCAGGAGGTCATCGACGGTTTGCTGCCGGCGAAAGTCGATATACGCCCGCGCATACGCATTGGCGATCTCGGCTGCCTTCTTGGGCACACGATCCATTGCGGCAACCTCGATGATGTCGGTTTGACCGACGGGGCTGGCTGAGACCTTGGGGGCGGTTCCCACCCGCCTCCGGACTTCGGCCCTGACGGGCCGGCTCTTCAAGACCTGTATCTCTGTCTGAAGCGCACGCGTCGGGTCGAGCCTCTGCCCGGAATTCGCGTCGAAGAGCGACTCGCTGCTCCGGGACTGGAGCAGCACCTGAGCTCTGCCCTCGTAAAGCGGCGTCTGCAGGAACGACGCCCCCACGGCCAGGCCCACCGAAAGCATTAAGACGAGGGCGATGAGGCCCTTCCGGCGCCTCAGGACTCGTAGGTAGTCGCGAAGGTGCACCTCGGGACCGCTGTCGGAGGGAGGCACCGGCCGATGTTATCCGCCCGGAGGAGCGATCCTTAGCAGGCTCCCCGGCCTCGGACCACGGCGGCGACCGTCTTCGCTATAACCATGGCGTCCATCGAGAGCGACCAGTTCTCGACGTAATAAAGGTCGAGGCGGACGGCCTCGTCCCAGGGCAGCCCCGTCCGTCCGCTGACCTGCCACAGGCCGGTCACCCCCGGCTTCACGAGCAAGCGGCGCCGAACGGGCCCGGGCTGGTGAGGCGCACCAGAAGGCCCACGACGAGGAGGAACGGCACGAGCAGGGCGAGGCCGGCGACGGCCAGGCTCCGGTCGAACACGGCCTTGGCCACACGGCTCAGACCCTTGAGCTCGGGCTCTTCAATCAGGAGAAGGGGCAGGTCGGAAACCGTGCGGATGGACACACGCGGCCCAGCCACGTCGGTCAGCACGGGTGCGACCATGAGGTCGATCCCGGTGCCCTCGAGCTCCCAGGCCAACCGGCGCAGCGATCCGTTGGACAGCGTCTCGTCGGCGACGGCAATGGCGTCGGCCTGCGAGGAGAGCGCCGCCTCCAGCACTGAGGCGGGGTCGGCCACTACCGCCACCGATCGCCCGTCGACTTCCAGCGTCCCGGTGGCTCCCGGTATGCAGGCGGCGACGACGGACAGCCCCGAGGCCGACGCGTCGAGTTTTGATATGAGCTCTCGGGTCGCGTTCAGAGAGCCGACGACGAGGATCTTCTTGGTGAACCGGCCGTACCTGCGCATGCGGTGCATCCACTGGCGCAGGGCGTATCGCAGAGCGAGCGTGAACGCCGTCGCCAGGGGGATGGCAATGGCTACGAAACCCCGTGCGAAGTCCGCTCGAAAGAGGAACGCGATGATGGCGACCAGGGCCAGGAAACGCACGGCCGAGTCGAACACCCGCCGGTACTCCTCGGTGCCCCATCCGAGGTGGCGCCGCTCATAGGCGCCGCCCAGCATCATGGTCAGCACCCAAGCGGGGGCGAGTACGGCGGCGACCAGGTTGTACGAGTACCCCAGCGGGTCGGTCTGGAGAACTTCAAGGTGTCCGAACCGCGCCAGCTGGGCCATGACCGCGGCCAGGAGCACGGCCGCCGAGTCGGCGACGGCGAGGCCGATTGCGTAGGGGCGAACCCAGCTCGTCGCACGCGTGCGAGTTTGCGCGGTGACAGCCTCGGCGACCGGCTGCATTTTCGCCGCCTGATTCTCGAAAAGCTCGTTGAGTGCCACTATCCCCCACCAGTCACCCTGCCCACACGCCGTGCCCGGGGAATGGTAGGTCTCTGGCGGCCCCACCGCTAACAAATCGCCCAAACAACATCTGTGGTGCGGACTGCGCGAGACTCCAGCCCCGACACGGCGCTCACCTCGGAGGCGGCAGGAGCAGAGATTTGGTTGACGCCAAATACCGGCTGGAAGCAATCGAGCTGGGTCGGCGGCTAGCCGGCCGGTTGCCCGAGCAGTGGGATCGCCGCTCTCGGGAGCTGGGGAAGGTGGCACTGAACTACCGCGGAGCGAGCCGGACGGCGGGACGGGGGCTGCTGTGGGCGCTCCTGCGCAAGAGTTCGGACGTCCTCGTCACTCCCTTCGGATCCGGTCAGATGCTCGTGGACTCCGACGACGAGGTGATCGGGCGGGGGGTTTTCATCACCGGCGGGTTCGAACGGGTGTACATGGACACGGCGTTGACGTTCTTGAAATCGAACGGACGAACGGCGGGCCCCGGCACGACTTTCGTCGACGTTGGGGCGAACATCGGGACCTCGACGGTTGACGCCCTCCTCCACTTCGGTTTCGCTAGGGCGGTTTGCTTCGAACCCGACGGTCACAACTTTCGGCTGCTACGGGCCAACCTGTCTCTCAACGGTCTCGATGGTCGCGCCCGAGCGACTTGCTTGGCTCTGTCCTCGCATGATGGCGAGGCAGTGCTGGAAAGATCATCGAGGAACTTCGGTGACCACCGAATCCTCCCCCTCGCCGCCTCCTATGCCGGGGATCCGGGCCCCGAGGGCCTGGTGGCATGCGCCAGGTTCGACTCGCTTGTCGCTCGTGGTGAGATCGACGTCGGCGCGATCGGCATGATCTGGATCGACGCACAGGGCCACGAGACCTTCGTGCTCGAAGGCGCACAGACAGCGGTAGAGGCTGGTGTGCCCATCGTCGTTGAGTACTGGCCAAAGGCGCTCGGCGAGACCTGTGCCCGCTTCGATGACCTGGTACGTCGTGACTACACGGCTGTCGTCGACCTTCGCCGGCTGGCCGCTGGAGTCACCGACGGCTCTATCCTCGAGACAGGCGACATCGGGTGCTTGCGGATGCGCTACCCCGAGCGGCACCTTACCGATCTCCTCCTCCTCCGGTAGGCCGAGCCAGTCTTGTCGACTGCCCCGCTCAGCTCGCGCCGGCCTCTTCAGCGACCACCTCTTGAAGACGTTGTAGAAAGGTGGCGTCGTCGAAGCGGGCGGGCGTGGGCCCGCAATCTGTCCACCGACCATGTCTCGGCCAAGAGCCGCCTAAGCCCGCTCGCAATGTCCGCCGGGACGGGCTCGTCGAAGAATACGCCGGTCTCGTCCTCAACGACCGTATCCAGGAAGCCTCCCCCACGCAGAAAGGCCACAGGTTTGGCGAAGCTCGCCGCCTCGAGGGGCGTCAGGCCGTAGTCCTCGTGGCTCGCGGAAACGACCCCGGCGCAGGCGCCGTACAGCCAGCGCATGGCGTAGGGGCGGACCCAGCCCGTAGCATGCGCCCGGTTCTTCTGTGCGGCGGCCAGGGCCGCCGGCGGCGCGCCAGCCAACCCGTCTTCTGAAAGTCTGTTCTGCTCGGACACGCTGAACCCCAAGAGACCCACCAGTCACATCGCCACCAGCCGTGACCCGGGGATCTACGGCATCCGGCCCCTGGGAGCCACCGTTCCGGCTCCTGCTGGGCTCGCTTTGACCGCGACGACCTGCAGCTCGGAGCAAAGCGAGTCCCGCCCCAGCCGTGAGAACGCGACCGCGCTCCGGTTCCACACCTTCTTTGCGGGTACCACGAAGCGGGTGAATCGCCCCTCCATTCCGCAGCAGCTCTCGGTGACTCCGACGTACTCGTAGCGCCAGCTCGCAGCACCGCTGTCGCTCAGAACTCGGTCCAGAGCGGACGGCGAAAAGTGCAGGTAGTGCTCCAGCGCGACGAAGTCGACGGGACGGCCGATCCGGGCCAGGAACCGGGCGTAGGGGCGCTGGAAACGAAAATTGGGCGTGGTCAGCAGGAGGCGACCCCCAGGCCGGAGCAGATTCAGCGCCTCTTTGATCAGCGCGCCGGGGTCGTCGACGTGGGCGATGACACACCACAGCGTCACCGCGTCGCAGATGCCAGTCAGGCCCGGCGGCGGCGTGGTGAACGACCGCTCGGCCCCAAGACGCTCGGCCGCGGCCTCAGCAGCCAGCGGCGCGACGTCGATCGAGTAGGCGTCCCACCCGAGATCGAGGGCCAGCTCGGCGAAGTGACCGACGCCCCCACCCAAATCCACCAGCCGGCCGGGACCGCCCTGGCGGCCCAATAGCTGCAGCGCGCTACGGAATACCCCGCTCTTGGCGTTCGTCCAGAAGTCGTCGGCCAGGGCGGCCTTGGGGTCGGCGTTTCGCTGCCAGTAGTCCTTGTCGTGCTCTCTCCGCCCCAGCGAACCCATCCCACAGGCCGGGCACACGCTCATCTCGGTACCGCCGATGCTCCGGCGGACGACGGGCCCGCGGCAGGCGTAACAGCTTTCGACACGTTCCGAGCCATTCACCGTCGGTGCACCTCCTCATCGATCACCTCGCGCAGTCGCCGTACGAAGCGCGCCTCATCGAAGCACGCCGCGTGGGCCTGTAGCCGCTCCTCGGGCCAGGCTCTCGCCAGCAGGCGCCGGACGGCAACGACGATCTCGGCGGGAACGGGCTGCTCGAAGTAGACGCCCGTCTCGTCCTCCACGACGGTGTCCAAGAAGCCTCCTCCTCGCAGCACGGCCACAGGTTTGGCGAAGGTGGCCGCCTCGAGGGGCGTCAGGCCGTAGTCCTCGTAGCTCGCAGAAAGGACCCCGGCGCAGGCGCCGTACAGCCAGCGCAGCTCCTCCTCGTCGACGAGGCCGAGAAACCTGACGTTGGGCCCCGCCAACTGGCGCAGCCTTCCCTCCTCGGGCCCGATGCCGACCACGACCAGGCGCTCACCCGGAAGCTCTTGAAAGGCGGCGACGACGGCATCCACGTTCTTGTAGGGCAGAAGACGGGCCACGCACAGCAGGAATCCGGGGTACAGATCAGCGGGCGGGCGTCGGGCCGCGGTCACGTCGATGGTCGGAGGCGGCGGCAAGACTTCGGCCTCGATCCCGTAAGTGAGCTGGATGCGCTTACGCACGACGTTCGAGAGCGTGAGGTAGCGGCTAGCTGTGCCTGCCATCCTGCGGTCCCAGCGGACCAGAGGCGCACGCACTGCCGCCAGCCCCCACCGGGCAACCGACTGACGATTCCCGAGGTACGTCTCGCTCTCGTACAGCCAGCGGGCGGGCGAGTAGCAGTAGACGACCTTGACGCCGGTCGTGCGTACGCCATGGGCCCATCCGCTGGAACTACAGAGGACCACATCGGCGTGAACTTCGTGGGTGGCGAACGCCGGAGCCAGCAGCGGAAGCGCCATTCGGTGATGGCGGCGAAGGAGGGCCAGCTTGTTGATCGCCATCGGGCGGACGTCGGACGTGGCGAAGTCAGGGAAGGTTGCCGTTCGGTCAAATAGGGACGTGTGCAGGGGCGCGTCCGGGAACGCCTTCATCATCGAGAGCACCACCCGCTCGGCCCCGCCCCGCTGCGTCAGGTAGTCGTGGACGATGGCAACCCTCATCGAGCTCGCCGATTCTGGAGCGGGGCTGGCGGGCGCCCCCCACCTCGCGAGGCGCCGCCCGTCGTGGCCCATGTGCTACAGCTACGGCTCAATGGGCCCATTCCTTCGGACAACCGAGGCGATCTACTGGCGCCTCCGTCATCCCCGCCAGCTGGCGAAAAGGATCTTGACGGACGTGCGCGTGCGGGACCGGCTCATCTACAACAACGTG
Organism: Actinomycetota bacterium; assembly: GCA_020200615.1. Next base: position 13,895 of record JAIVIH010000003.1, read on the forward strand.
GCCGCACTCGTCGAGGCGCACGATGAGCCCGGCCGAAGCCTCACCGCCGCGGAATTCAAGGTCTTCTCCCAGAACGGCGAGGACGGGGTCCTCGCCGAGATCTTCCGCCGGATCGGGACCACCAACCGGTACTTTGTCGAATTCGGGATCGGAAACGGCTCCGAGGGCAACTCCGTCTTCCTCGCCGACGTCCTCGGCTGGTCGGGCCTGTTCTTCGACCTGCTGTCCATCGACATCGACGGCAACGACTACTGGGTGTGGGAGGCGCTCGAAGCGTTCAGACCCCGTGTGGTCGTCATCGAGTACAACGGCCTCCTGAAGAACAATGCGTGCCTGGTGCAGCCCTATGACCCCGACTGGGCGTGGGACGGCACGGAGTTCTACGGCGCATCGCTGGGAGCGCTGCGGTCGCTTGGCCGCAAGAAGGGCTACGTGCTCGTCCACACCGAACTCTCGGGTACCAACGCCTTCCTCGTCCAAGCGGATCTGGCTGCCCACTTCGCCGACATCGAGCCTGTGGCCCACCGCTCGCTCAGCCACTCGTTGCAAGGTGTCGGCCCGCGACCCAGCCGTACGCCCCGCCACTACCTGGTCGTGGACGACGTTCACGAGGGTACGAACTGATCAGTGCCAGTTGACGGCGTTGACCGCGACCACGCGGAACGACGTCGAAATCTTCTGGATGCCGGGCGTCCGGCGCAGCACGCGGCTGGCCTGGGCCAGGAGCGGCTGACATTGGCGCAGCGGCTCCCGAAGCCGGGTCGGCAGCTGGGTGAGGTTGACTGGGAGGATCTCCTCGTAGTCGACGGCCTTGACCTTGAAGCCGTACCACCTGAGCAGCAGGGACAGCTCGCGCGGGGTGAAGCGGATCGGGTGGTGCGTTGCCGTGCCCAGGCGCCGGTCGTGGACCCACTCGATCCAACTCAACCGATTCGGGAAGAAGAAGATGAACAGCATCCCGTTGGGCTCGAGCAGCGAACGCGTCTGACGGACGAACTCCCCGAAGTCGGGCACGTGCTCGAGGACGCCGGAGAGGCAAACGCCGTCGAACTTCCGCTCCAGGTGAGCCGGCCATTCCCCCTCTTTCAGGGTGAGGTAGGGAACAACCCCGAGATCCTCGTTGCCGGGAATGCTCCGGACGAACAGGGGGGCTTTGGGGCCGATGTCGGCGGCAACCACCTTGAGGCCAAGGCGGTGAAGCACGTAGGCCATCTGGCCGTCACCGCAGCCCACGTCGGCCACCGACGCCGCCGCGGGCAGGTGATCGCGAATGAGCAAGGCGTCTTCCACGAACCGGGAGACGCCCCTGACGGTGTTGAGGTGGACGAGGGGCTCCCCGGTGGCCGCCTCGTGGGCCGTGGCGAGGGCCAGAACCTCGCCGATCAGGGCCTCCCGTTCCTCGCGCTGGCCTTTCATGCAACCGGCTCCCGACTCGTCCACGCCCTGAACCTCTGCCACATGATGGTTGCACACAGTGCTTCGGCCACCGCCATGGCCACCACGGCCCCTGCCGGACCGCTGAACGAGGCCGCCGCCAGCCCGCCGCCAAAGGTGAGGGGCGCGACCAAGGCCCGGCAGCGGAGCGCAGAAACCGCCCTGCCCATGGCCCGCAAACCGGCGGACAGCACGGTGGTAGCGCCGATGCCCCCGCCGAGGAGAGCGGCACCCAGCACAATGGAACGGGAGGCAGCCCAGCCCTCTCCCAGGAGCCGGGTTCCAACTGACTCCGGAACGGCGAGCCACAGGACGCCCACCATCACGGGCACCGCGGAAGCTGCCAACCATGCCGTGCCAACCAGGCGAGTCAGACGCGGGTCGGCGGCTGATCGCAGCCGGGTGCCCTCAGCGGCAACCACCATCCCCGCGGCCAGCATCACCGGGTTGGTTACCGCGATCGCCACTTGAGCCGTTCGCAGCTTC
>JAIVIH010000003.1:15852-20167 GCA_020200615.1 Actinomycetota bacterium
CAGGGTCAGCGAGTACGCCCCCATGGCGAGAACGTTCTCCCCGAGCATCCGGGATCCCAGATTCCCGGTTTCCCTCCACCAGGAGATCCCGGCTGAGATCCTGGGCCGGAGCGACGACTCGACGGCGCCGACGACCACGCCCACCAGGGCCGCCATACCCCACGCGACCACGAAATCAACAGCACGGCCCGTCCCGATTTCGGATGCGACGACTCCGAACAACACCAGCGAGACCAGCATGGCGAGGTCGTTCACCATTGCCTTCGCAGGGGTGCCGGCGCTGACAAAGACGAAGCGCCAGGCGTCCTGCAGGAACAACGCAGGAGCCACGGCGGCCAGGCCGAGAACGGCAGCGCCGGTGCCGCCACCGACGACGACCCAGGTCACGGCACCCACCGGTAGAATGAGCAGGCCAAGGCCCAGGGCTCCACTCACTGCGCCCACGGCCGCCCTCCTGTGATCCTCCGGGGCGGCGGCACTGAAGCGGACCACGAGCGGGTCGGTGTTCAGGGGCCGGCTGAGGGCGAGCACGAACTGGTAAAGGGTGAAGGCGACGGCAAAGGCCCCGATCTCGGCCAGCGACGTCGACCGCGCGACCATCACCAGGATGACCAGGTTGGTCACGCTCGAGACGATCTGATCGGCCAAGCTCCACGCCGACCGGCGCCCGACGACGCTCGCCAGCATCCCGCCCGCTGACCTCAAGGTGCCGGTCGAGGCCGGGCGGCGCCCAGGTGGGACGTAGCGAGCGGAATCATGGCGGTGGCCACGACGGGACTGTTGTCCGAATTTAGGCGGTGGCGGAGGCCCACGGCGAAGATCAGGCCGTAGACCCAGCTCACCTGCACGACGTAGGGGAATGTCTCGAAGAAGGAGTCGACGAACACGGCGAGCGCACAGGGAAGCATCACCACGCTCCAGCAGCGCCGGAGCAGGAGCCACGTGGCCAGCGCCACTGCGAGGAACCCGATGATCCCGCCTTCGAACAGGATCTGGAGGGTCAGGTTGTGGGCCGAGTACGTGGTGTTGCCCGTGGGGTTCAACGGGTCGACGAGGAACCGGCTGTAGACGTCGAACGAGCCAAAACCTGAACCGGTCGCCGGGTGGTCGACAAATCCGTCCCAGGCTGGGCGCCAGATCTCGTTGCGGCCCGAAGACTGGGTGAAGCTGAGAGCCGTCAGCCGTTCCTGGAGTGGCCCGCTGACGAGCAGCGGGACGAGCACGAGGAGGAGGAGGATCGAAGCCCGGAGCGAGCGACCGCGCCATTGCTGCCGCCGCAGCGCCAGGCCCATAAGGGCAAGGAGGCCGGCCACCAGGGTCACGAACGCACCGCGAGAGAAGGTGACGAAAACGCAGGCGAGCATGGCCAGCAGCGAAGCGATCACCAAGCCAGAGGGCTTTCGTCCCCCTAGGACCCACGTCGAGGCCCGCAGGACGACGATGAACACCAAGAACGACCCGAGGGTGTTGTGCCCTCCGAGCTCGGGGAGGGTCAGCCGATTCTGAAGCCCAATGGTGCCTCCCACGAACCCAACGAGAACTATCACCGCTTTGACCCCGAGCGCGACGATGGCAATGTCGAGGAGCCGGTCGATGCTGCGGTAGACGGCCAGCGCGGCGATGATCCCGATGGGCACGTAGAGCAGACGGAGCAGGTTGCCGGTGGCGTGCTGGTCGAAGCCGGTGATGGTCCCTTGCAAGATGATGAGCCAGATGACCGCGCCAGAGCCGACGATTAGGCAGTTCGAGGCTGAACTCAGCGGGCGATCCCGAGCCCCGATCCAGCGCACGGCGGCGCCCGCCGCGAGCAGCGGCCAGGTGATCGTGTTGGCGTAGAGCTGCAGCGATCCGAAGTCGACAAGCACGGGGTTCACCAGCGCGGTCTGGACGATCACGAGCGCATAGGACCACTCGAGAACGCCGAATCGGGTATCGGATCCTCCGTCGGCCAAGTCGGGCTCGCTGGCGCTGGATCGAACTTCGACCGGGGGTGTGTAGAAGCTCACGCCAGGGCTTGCTCCACGATGGCCACGAACTGCTGGGCAAAGGCCTTCGAGTCGGGCGCCGTCCGATGCAGGTCCTCCGACGGGCTCGGCCCCCCGGCCGCTTGAAGGTCGCGAGCTCGCTCGGCGCAAGCGTCGAGCGCCTCGGCCATGGCCAGCACTGAAGTGGCGGAGAACGGTTCGACCAGGCCCTTGGCGACCTCGGGAAGGGCGCCTCCGTCGCTGACACACACCGGAAGCCCACAGGCCAGGGCCTCCCAGACCGGAAGTCCAAACCCTTCCTCGAGAGACGGCTGCACGAGGAACAGCGCGCCGGCGTAATGGACCTCGAGCTGCCGCCGGGTGCACATCGGAGAGAGCTCCACCATGGATCGCTCTCGCTGGGTCAGCCGGCTAGCCAGCTCCTGTACCTCGCCGAGGCTTCCACCCACCAAGAGCAGCCGTCCGCCGGTCCTAGAGAACGCCGCGCGTCCGAACGCCTCGATCAGGCGGGGAAGATTCTTGTGGGAGCCGAAGTTGCCGACGTATATGGCGACGTCTTGGGCCTTGACATCGGCCCGCAACCGGTGCACCCGCTCTGCCAGGTCCCAGTCGAGGGGCAAGCGGACAACTGAGATCCGATCTGCGGCCACGCCCAGGTCACGCTCAATGCAACGGCGCGAGTACTCGGAGATGGTGATCACGCGGCGAGAGAGGCGGCCGACGGCACGCAGGAACAGCTCCTTTGAGCGGCGGTCGACAGCTCCATGGGCGAACCGCAGCGGGATGGTGTCGAGCACGACCGTCACCGACGGTATGGGCCGGAGCGGCCGCTTCTGATGCATGAAGACGGCCAAGTCGTTGGGCGGGATCCGTGACCAGCTCCGCTGGCCGAAGGCCGACCGGGGATCAATAGAGGTGAGCACGACCTCGCTTCCCGCCCACGCCAGGGTTTCGACCCCCGGTGGCCCCCACAGAACCCAGGTACCCGGCGGCCGCAACTCGGCCAGCCCTTGCGCCAGCAGCTCGGTGAGCCGTCCGGCCCCACCAATGTTGAGCCAGCGGCAGTCCAGCAAGATGCGAGATCCGGACGTCACCGGGTGGCCCGAACCACGTAGTAGGAGGCCAGGTTCCTGCAGTCCCGCTGCACGGCCCACTCCTCGTAGGCGATGAAAACGGCCCGTAACGGCGGCCAGGGGTGCAGGTACGGCTCCCCGATGAAACGCGGGATGATTTCGGCATGGTGCCACGGCTCCAAGATGCGTTCGAGCGCAGTGAAGTAGCACCGGTGGTAGTGGGCGGGGAAGACGGTCTCCGGGTCGCGATGAAGGAAACGGCGGAGCAGCCACAGGGCTGCGTCTTGGGGGATCACGCGGTTGAGCAGACCGAAGATCGAAAAAGTCCCAGACATCTGCGCCACCAGCTGACCACCGGGCCGGAGATAGCGCCGCAGGTTGTCGAATGCCTGGTCGAGAGGCCTCACATGCTCGAGCACCTGGAAGCTGACGACCACATCGAATTGTTCCTCGAGAGTTGGTACGTACTCGACCGTGTCGGTCACGATCATCTCGTCATAGGAGCCCGCCGGAGCCCGCTCCAGCTCACCGTGTGAGATGTCCAGGCCAACGTACCGGCACCCCGGGAGCCGTACTCCGAGCGGGATTGTGGGCGTACGGCCGGAACCGACGTCCAGCACGGCCTGGTGAGGGGCCAAGACCTTGGCCAGTGCTTCGTCGAAGCCGGCACGAAAGGCCGCCCCGTCTCCGTATCGGGCGGGGACGCGACCCCGGTAGGCCTCCTTGGCCGCCCCCAGCGCACCTCGGATCGCCGGCGGCCGAAGTTTCTGACGGGATCGTGGACCCTCGACGGCGCCCGGTCCGAGGCCGGGAGTATTGGCTCCGTCTCCACCGTCATGACGACCGAACAAGCATCCCCGCTCTGAGGTTCAGTGGCCCGCGCTCTCGCTGCCGATGGCGCCCAACACTAGTTCATGGGTCTGCACGGACCTCCCCTGAGGTTCCTCGGGACGGCCAGCAAGAGTCGGTGTGTCAGACCTTCGACCAGTACTCGGGTGACCCGATCAAGTAGGCGTACATGTGGTCCTGGCGGAGACCGTTGTTCAGGTGTGCCGTCCAGTAGTCGAGGGCGTAGGCGTCAACCGGCCTTCCCAGCAGCCACGAGTAGGCGAACCTGACCCGGTTCTGGTGGTTGGTCTCAGAGTTGATGAATGCGCCGGCGACGTTGTAACGGTCCATCCCCTGGACGAGCCGCCCGACCCAATATGTCCGACCGGACGGATCGGGCGACAATCCCAGCACTCGGACGTAGAGGGC
>JAIVIH010000177.1 GCA_020200615.1 Actinomycetota bacterium
GCTCGCGGGCCACCGTGTCAACACTGTTGAAGCCGGCCTCGCGCAAGAGGTCGGACAGCGTCTCGGGCGAGTACATGGCGAAGTGGTCGTCGCCCTGATAGTCCTGCATCCCGAATGTGACCTGAGCGAGGTCGGCGATGCTGATCTCCCCCTTGGCCTCGAGCTCGATCATGGCCGACCAGTTGGGGCACACGATCTTCACCCGTCCGCCAGGGCGCAGGAGCTCCCACCAGTACGGAAGGACGACGCTTCGCAGGTGATGGGCCCGGAAGTGCTCTACCAGGTGGTGGGACACCACTTCGTCGACCGATCCCGGCGAGAAAGGCAGCCGACGGGCGTCGGCCACCACGTCGACGTCGGGGAGCGGGCGAGCATCGATGTTCACATGGCCGGGAAGCGGCTTCTCGCCGCACCCGAGGTTGAGTCGCACCGGCCGCCCCGAGTCCAGGAGGGCTTGCAGCCGTTCGGGGTCCACGACGACCGGCTCCGGCAGGTCGGCGGTGTCGGCGATCGCCGGGAGGCGTTCCCGCAGTTCGAGAGCCATGGCCTGCTGCTTGCGGCCGAGCACGTCCAGCCACTGCGTGATGTTCACGGTGTCGTCTCGCTGGACCTTGCTCAGGGCCTCGGTCGACGCCGCGATCTTGGCCAAGAGGTCGTCGACGGCCGCGGCGAAAGCCGCCAAGCTCTCGCGCTGGGCTCGGGCGACGGCATCGACGATAGAGGTGACTGCCTCGTTGGCCTGGCTGGTGGCCGCGGTCAGGCTGCTGAGCTGGTCGAAGATCGAGTGCTGCAGCCGCTCGTTCTTGACCAGCCCCCTCCCGTCGCCGGTCGGCAGAGGGGTGCGGGCAGATGATGGAGGCGCGGCGGAGGCGCCGGTTCCGAATGCGGATCGGCGAAGGTCGAGGGCGGGCTGGGAGAGCCGCCGAACGGCGCTCTTTGCCCGGCGGAGAAGGTCACGGCCGCTGAGAGGGTCGGCCGGAGGGCCAGGGGCCCGGGCCGAAGGGCCAACTCGTGCGACCCAATCGACGGGCACCCGACGGCGTAGCGCCTCATCCGAGCCCGCCACGGAGCGCACCGCGTCCATGCGATCGCCGCCGTTGGCCAGGTGGCTGGCCATGGCCCGGAGGCCGTCGGGATCGGGAGCGCGCTGCAGGACGAACGTGTACAAACCCTCGCAGAACTCCTGGTCAGGCTGGCGAACAAGGTCGCTGACCGCATCGAACAGGGCGCTCGACCACAGAGGGATGGCCGCGGTCAGCCACTTGAGGTCAACGCCGCGGGCGTGGGCTTCGTTGGAGGACCCCATGGCCTCCACCAGGTCGAGCCGCGGCAAACCCCTGGCGAGCCGTCCCAGGGCGTCCTTCAGACCGGCCTCCTCGGCTTCGCGCCCGAGGAGCATCTCGTAGAGGCCGCGCACGAAGGCCTCGTCGTCGGACAGCAGCAGGTCGACCAGGCGGGATGGCTCGTCGACGGGATAGGCCAAGGGGTTCAGGAGCTCGGCGGCCGCCTCTGCCGCGTGCTGGGGAGGCACGGCGCCCACTTCGGTGAGGATCGAGGCGAGCCGTCCCGGGTCGATTCCCGTGCCGTCCGGGCGGTGGTCGGCGGCCAGGGAAGCGTAGGCGGTCGTGACCCGTTCCACCCAGGGCGCCAGGCTCCAGGTCTTCTCGAAGAGCTCACGCGACCGCCGGCCCATGTCGGCACACATCTGCGGATCGGAGAGGAGTGTGTCGAGGCAGGCGAGGAGCGAGGCGGTATCTCCGGGCTTGGCCAGCAGGCCGTTACCGTCCACGATGTCGGCCACTCCGCCGGCGTCGCAGCTGACGACGGGCACGCCGTGGGCCATGGCCTCGAGAAGGACGAGGCCGAACGACTCGTAGCGCGACGGCGCGCAGAACACGTCGGCACTGGCGTACCAGCGGTCTCGCTCGTTGTCGTCGACCTCGCCCAGGAAGCGGACACGGTCGAGAACCGCGCCATCGCCGGCGTGCTCGCGGCGGAACCACTCCCGGTACGTCTCGCCCAGCTCGGTGTGGGGTGTGTCTCGGCCGACGAGCACCAACTCCACGTCGGGATGGCGGGCCAGGAGGTCAGGGGCGGCGGACAGCAGGACGTCCACACCCTTGCGGCGTTCGAGTCGACCCACGAACAGCACTCGGCGCAGCTCACCCCGGCCGATGGGCTCGACATCAGGGGTCGCACGGTCAGCGAGGCCGTGGGGCAGGACATGCTCGCGGGCCGTGAGGCCGGAGAACTGCTCGTAAGCCAGGTCGAGGTTGGAACGGCTTCCGGCATGTACTTCCCGGCTCTCCCGCAGGGTGGCCGCCTCCAGCC
>JAIVIH010000178.1 GCA_020200615.1 Actinomycetota bacterium
GCGGTACACGGCGCTGACCGACTCGGCGATCCGGGCCCCGTCGTCCGCAGACGCCGACGCGGCATCGTCGGATGGCCCACCGAGGTAGGCATTGAGGCGCTCCCGTAGCGGCTCGACGATGAGGGTTGCCAGCGTGGCCGCCACCTCGGCCGCCGTAGCCGGGTCGGTGCCGGCCCCGTCACTGGCAGGGTCGGCGAAGCGGTAGCCGGCCCGGGCCGCTTCGGCCAAGGCGGAGGAGGCGGCATCCCGGAAGCGCTCCAGGTGCTCGGACGGCGGCGGGAGAACGGGCCGCGCTTTCGGGGACCGCTTCCGGCGCAGCTGGTCGAGCACCTCGTTCTGCTCGTCCTGAAGGGCCCGCTTGAGCTGCCGGACCAGGGTCGCCTCCGCCGGCTCGAGCAGGGCGTCACGCTGCGCCCGGGCCGCCTCGTCGGTGACGCTGCGGGGCTTGTCCGGATGAACGGGAGCGGCATGAGCGGCCGGAGGAGCCGGAGAAGCGCTCTCCTCCGCCGGTGTCGACGGCTCAGCCGATGCGGGCGGCGCGGGAACGTCGTCGGCAGCGGCCTCAGAGGGCTCGGGGGGGGGCGCGGGAGCCATCCTGGCCAGATCGGAGGCCCGATCGGCTTTGATGCGGGCGAACAACTCGTTCACCCTGTCCCCCTCGTCCGAGGTCGCCCGGTCGGACGGCGGGGCAGGACGTCCAGTCCCCCGTGCCGGCGGCGGGGGCACAGCCCGGGGCAGCATCGAGGGAGGCTGAACCGGAGGCGGGCTGAGCGGCGCCTCGGGTGCGGGCCTGGCGCCGCTCTCGCCCGATGAGCCACCACGGGCGACGGCCGGAGCATCCATCCGCCGTTCGGGCCGAGGAGGTGACGGGCTCTCCGGTGGACGCCGCCACGGCGGCGAGGGACGGGCCTCGCCGGGCCGGCCGGGAGGCCGCAGCCGCGGCTCGGTCCGGGGAGCGGACTCACGGGACGGGCGAAGCCGGGTGGAACCAGATCGGCCCGCAGGAACGGAGGCGGCGGGCTCGGAGACAGGAGGAGGGTCGGCGACCACGACCTCGTGGCGTCCGGAGCCGGGGCCGGAATCGTCGGTGCTGAGAGGCGGAGGCGGTGGGGGCGGAGGTCCGGCGCGCCGGCCGGCTTCCTCGGCCGCCAGCCGGGCCTCGACCTCGGCCATCTTCAGCTCCTGGGTGGCCTCGTCGAGGGTCCGCCGCACCAGCCCGTAGGCCTCGAGCAGGCGCTCGCGGGCGGCCCGGAGCTGATCGAGCTGGACCTCGGAGATGTGGCGACGACGGGCGAGGTCGGCCAGGATGCGCTCCCGAACGGCCTTGGCTTCGGCGACCATCTCCCGGCCCTGCGCCTTGGCCGCCTGGATCTCGGCCTCGGAGTCGGTCTTCGCCTGCTCACGGAGCGCTTTGGCGTCGGCCTCCGCCGCGTTGCGGAGGTTGGCGGTTACGCCGTCGACCTCCTCCACCCTACGGGCCAGCAAGCTGTCGGCTTCCGACCGGATCCTGCTGATCTGGCCCTCGGTCTCACGCAGTTTGCGGGACGCCTTCTCCTCGGCTTCGGCCCGGATCGAGGCCGCCTGCTCCCGGGCACTGGCCAGCAGGCGCCCGGCCTGCTCGCCCAGGGCGGCGGTGAGGACGTGCTCGTCCAACTCGGGATGGGCGGCCCGATTCTGGGCTTCCTGGAGAAGGTGCCGGAGCTGGGCCTCGCGCTCGGCGGCCGCTTCCAGCTCGGCGCTGACCCGCTTGAGGAAGGCGCGCACCTCCCCGTGGTCGAACCCGCGAAACGCCGTCGTGAACGTACGGGTGGCGATCGTCTCGGGGGTGACAACGAATCCAGAAGAGGTGACGAGCCGGTCGTCGTCCATGGCCTGCGAGCCTACGCTCGCCGGACTCCCGAACGGTGGAGGGTCGGAAAGCGGGAACCGGTCTCTAGCCGCCGATGGCCCGGAGCAATCCGCTCAGGATGTCGACCGTCTCATCGAGCAGCGGAATGCCGAGGCCGGTGCCGGGGTCGTCCTGGGGTTGGACGGGCGGGACGCCCCCAGGCCACCCCCCGGCGGGAGCGGGTTCCCCCGAGGCGGGAGGGGGCGAGCCCGGGCCGGGCGGGGCAACCGAGGGCGATCCGACCGACGACCCGACCTCGGACGGGACGGGCACGGGCAGCGGCCTCGCCGGTGCGCCCGAGGCCGAGACCGGCGGGGCTGCCGGGGCAGCCAGCTGCCCGACACCCGAGGCCCGGCTGATGGCCCCGTCCACGGTTGCGAGCAGCGGTCCCCGTTCGACACCCTGTTCGGCGGCGACCAACCCCCACGG
>JAIVIH010000430.1 GCA_020200615.1 Actinomycetota bacterium
ATCCTCGTGCGCTCGCCCGCGGTCATGCTCGGCTACTGGGAGGACGGCGCCGGCACCCAGGAGGCGGTCGATCCCGACGGCTGGCTCCACACCGGCGACCTCGGTCACCTCGACGACGACGGCTACCTGTTCGTGACCGGGCGGGCCAAGAGCCTGATCGTGCTGGACAGCGGCAAGAAAGTGCAGCCCGAGGAGGTCGAGCTGGCTCTGGCTCGCAGCGAGATGTTCGCCGAGTCCTGCGTCGTGGGGTGGTCGGGCGGCCATCAGATGACGGGGGAGCAGGTCTGCGCCGTGGTCGTTCCCACGGCGAGGTTCTCCGCCGCCCATCCCGATCGGGCGGGGCTGGAGGAGGCTGCGGCCGGCGAGGTGCGTCGGGTCACATCGGGCCTGAGCGGGTTCAAGCGCCCGTCCGTAGTCCGTGTCCACGAGGGGGAGCTGCCCAAGACGGCGAAGCGGTCCGTGCGCCAGTCCGAGGTCTTGCGGCTCCTCGAGGAGCAGGAGGTCAGGGGATGAGTAGCACCGCTGCGGTGGACGCCTACCTCGACCACTTCACCTTCGCCCTCGGGAGCGCAAAGTACGGCGTCGAGGAGAGCGCCGCCGCCGGGCGGATCATCAACCCGGCCGCTGCCTTCCTCCAGTCCGGCTTCCGCTTCCACCATGTCTGCGGTGAGGGGGAGACGGTCCTCGACCTGGCGCGAGCTGCGGTCACTCCGCTGGGCGAACGGCTCTCCGGTGTGGACGCCATCGTCTACGCGACCTGCATCCCGGCCAATGCCAATCTCGGCCATCCCGACCGCTTCGCCGAAACCAACGACGTCAAGCATCTCATGGACTTCCCCGCCAGCCGGCTGCAGGCCGACCTCGGCCTGGACGACGCCTTCGTCGTCGGCATCGGCCAGCAGGCCTGCACGAGCATGCTGGGCTCGGTGCGGGTAGCCCACGGCCTTCTCGCCACCGACTCAGCCCTCCGCCAGGTCTTGTGCGTCAGCGCTGACCGCTTTCCGCCGGGGGCCACTTACGAGCAGGCCTACAGCCTGATCTCCGACGGGGGGGCGGCCTGTGTGGTGTCTCGCGATCCCGCCGCCTACCGGCTCCTGGCCGCCCACCAGATCACCAACGGAGCCATGGTCTCGGCCGACGACGACGAGACCGTCGGCTCCTACTTCGCCTACACCCACCGCCTCGTCACCGAGCTGCTGGCCAAAGCGGGCTTGACCGTGACCGATATCGACTGGGTCGTCCCCCAGAACACGGACGGCAAGGCGTGGCGGATCCTGTCCCGCCTCCTGGGGATCGACTTCGACCGGGTGAGCTGCGCTTCCATGCCCGATGTGGCCCATGTGATCAGCGGCGACAACATCATCAACCTGGCCTACCTCGACCAGCGCGGGGTGGTGAAACCCGGCCAGCGGCTCCTGCTCACCATGGCCGGATACGGGATGAACTGGCAGGGCGTCGTCCTGGAGAAGACCTGACGTGAAGCGCATGGCCGAAACCGTGAGGAAGCTCAGCGCCTCCTCCCGGCGGACGTACCAGAACCCCTACGACGCCATCACCTGGCCCGACCCGCTCGAACGCCCTCAGTGGTTCACCAGCCCCGAGCTGATCTCGCTCTACGGCACCCCGGTCTGGGAAGAGCTGTCCGAGGAGGGGAGGAAGGAGCTCAGCTTCTGGGAAGCGGTGAACTTCTTCAGCCTGAACATCCACGGCGAGAAGGCTCTCATCGAGGGTCTGGCCCACCGGCTCTACCAGCCCGGGCTCGACGAGGTGGCCGAGTACCTCCACCACTTCCTGGACGAGGAGAACAAGCACAGCGTCTGGTTCGGGACGTTCTGCACCCGGTACGCGGGCAAGGTCTACCCCGACCGCAAGATCTCGTTTCCGAGGAACTACGCCGACGGTGAGGAGGACTTCCTGTTCTTCGCCAAGGTGTCGATCTTCGAGGAGATCGTCGATCGCTACAACCTGCCCATGGGCCGCGACGATCGGTTGGCGTCTGTCGCTCGCCAGATCAACGCCAACCACCACGCCGAGGAGACCCGGCACCTGGTCTTCGGGCGGCGTGTCGTCGAGGAGCTGTGGCGGGATGGTGTCGATCGGTGGTCGCCTGCGGTGGTGGACGGGATCCGGGCCTACCTGCGGGGCTACGTCGAAGCGACGTGGCGGGAGTACTACAACCCCGATGTCTACCGAGACGCAGGCTTCGCCGATCCATGGGCCGTGGCGCGGGAGGCGTGGGACCACCCGGCGACCCGGGTGCACCGCCGGGAGATCACCCACCGGTGCCTGCGGCCGTTCCTGGAGGCGGGCGT
>JAIVIH010000431.1 GCA_020200615.1 Actinomycetota bacterium
CGCCCGGTCCGGGAGGCGGAGCACCAGGAGGTTGCCGACCTCATGGTGACCACCTACGCCCAGGTCCTGGGGGAGTACCTCGACGATGAGTACCGGGCCGAGCTGTCCGACGTGGCCCGCCGGGCCCGGGAGGCGGTCGTGCTCGTCGCGGTGGACGCCCAGGACACCCTTCTCGGAAGCATCACCTACGTGCCCGGGCCCGGCTACTACGCCGAGTTCGACGGGGTGGACGAAGCCGGGGTCCGCATGCTGGTGGTCGATCCCGCGGCCCAGGGTCGGGGAGTGGGCGAGGCCCTGGTGCGGGCTTGCGTGGAGCAGGCCAGGGCCGACAGCCGGCGCCGCCTGACCCTCCACACCACCCCCTCCATGGCCGCCGCCCGGCGTCTGTACGAGCGGCTGGGGTTCCAACGGGCCCCCGAGGGGGACGAGACACTGCCCGACGGCCTGGTTCTCCTGGGCTACGCGCTCGACCTCTGAGGCGAGTGGGGACGGAGGGATTCGAACCCTCACTGGAGGCGGTTTAAGCGCCTTGCCTCTGCCCTTGGGCTACGTCCCCGTCGCGGTCAGCCTGAGGCCGGGGGGCCTACCACCTGCACCGATCGGGTGACGATGGTCTTTTCCCCGAAGGGATCGTTGCAGTCCGAGCGGGTGTCGATCGTCAGGGTCATGGTGTAGGCGCGGGCCTCGGCGTAGGTGTGCGTGAACGGGAAGGCCTTGGACGATCTCACCCCGGGCCCGGCGGGCGTCCAAGGCCCGAACCGCGAGGGGCACGGAGGTTCGCACGGAGGGGAGGTGACACGGTCGCCGAAGTCCACGCTGACACAGGCGGCGTCCGTGGCCCGGTCGGGCTCGGTGACCGTCACCGTAAAAGCGACCTGTCGGCCGGCCGTGGCCGACAGGGGCCTGACGTCGATTTCGGTCGGTCGGTTTGCCGGCGGCGCCGGGTCCCAGAAGAAGTCCCCGCAGCGGTTGTCGACGCTGTCACGGCACACGATGACGATGGGGGGCAGGGTCTCCTCCGTCTGGGGGGGATCCGTCGTCTGCGAACCGTCGTCGGGCGGGTCGGTGGCCGGGGTCGTCCTCCCGCCGCCTCCTCCGGGGTTGGCCGCGGCGGCCACCGCAGCCCGTGCCACCGTGGTGGTGACGGCTGTGGTCGTGACCGTGGTCGAGGGCAAGAAGAACGCCAGCCCGCCCAGGAGGTAGAGGAGGGCGTTGACGCGGTACGAGAGGGGAAGCTCCAACCACCAGGATTGGAGTCGCCCGAGGCCCGAGGGCTCGTCCTCTGGGTTGTCTAGCGGGCTCCTCGACATGGACCTCGTTCTTCGGAGTTCGCCGAGCGACTGTGCGGATCCGGCCTCTGGTAAGAGAAGCTAACCCGATGGACGTCGCCTTCGAGGCATTGTGGCCCGGATCTCCGTATCCCCCGGGGGCCACCTGGGATGGAGAGGGTACCAACTTCGCCCTGTTCTCCGAGTTCGCCAACCGGGTCGAGCTCTGCCTGTTCGACGATTCCGGCGCCGAAACCCGTGTGCCCCTCGAGGAGGTCAGCGCCTTCGTATGGCACGGGTACGTGCCCGGCATCGGCCCTGGCCAGCGCTACGGCTACCGGGTGCACGGTCCCTACGACCCTCACCACGGCCACCGCTTCAACCCGGCCAAGCTGCTGGTGGACCCCTACGCCCGGGCCATCGATGGTCACCTCGACTGGGACGACTCCGTCTTCGGTTACGTCGTCGGCGGCGACGACACCGTGGCCGACGAGCGGGACTCGGCGCCCCACGTGCCCAGGTCGGTCGTGGCCGACACCCTCTTCCCGTGGGGCGACGACCAGCGCCCGCGGACGCCCTGGCACGACACGATCATCTACGAAACCCACGTGAAGGGCTTCACCGCCCGTCATCCGGACGTGCCCGAGCCCCTCCGGGGCACGTACGCCGGGCTGGCCAGCCCCGCCGCCATCGAGCACCTGCTCCGGTTGGGGATCACGGCCGTCGAGCTGCTGCCCGTCCACCACTTCGTCTCCGAGCACTCCCTGGTCAAGCGGGGCCTGGTCGACTACTGGGGCTACAACACCCTCGGGTACTTCGCTCCCCACGCCGCCTACTCGGCGTCCGGAGGCGCCGGCAACCAGGTCCGGGAGTTCAAGGCCATGGTCCGGAGCCTGCACGCCGCCGGGATCGAGGTGATCCTCGACGTGGTCTACAACCACACGGCCGAGGGCAACCATATGGGCCCCACCCTGAGCTTCCGCGGGATCGACAACGCCAGCTACTACCGCCTGGTCGAGGGAAACCGCCGGATGTACATGGACTACACCGGCACCGGCAACACCCTGAACGCCCGCCATCCCGAAGTGCTCCGTCTGATCATGGACAGCCTCCGGTACTGGGTCAGCGAGATGCACGTCGACGGGTTCCGCTTCGACCTCGCTTCGGCCCTGGCCCGGGGGTTCCACGAGGTCGACCGCCTCTCGGCCTTCTTCGACATCATCCACCAGGACCCCGTCGTCTCCCAGGTCAAGCTCATCGCCGAGCCCTGGGACGTGGGCGAGGGCGGCTACCAGGTCGGCAACTTCCCGGTGCTGTGGACGGAGTGGAACGGGAAGTACCGGGACGCGGTGCGCGACTTCTGGCGCGGGCACGGCGCGGGCCTGGCGGAGATGGGCTACCGGCTCACGGGCTCGTCCGACCTCTACCAGGGAGACGGTCGCCGGCCCTACGCCTCGATCAACTTCGTCACGGCCCACGACGGGTTCCCGCTGGCCGACCTGGTGTCCTACGAGAGGAAGCAAAACGAGGCCAACGGGGAGAACAACCGGGACGGCACCGACGACAACCGCTCCTGGAACTGCGGGGTCGAAGGTCCGACCGACAGCCCCGAGGTCCTGGCTCTGCGCCGCCGCCAGCAGCGCAACTTCCTGTCCACCCTCATGCTCTCCCAGGGGGTCCCCATGCTCCTGGGCGGGGACGAGATGGGCCGCACCCAGGGCGGGAACAACAACGCCTACTGCCAGGACAACGAGATCTCCTGGTACGACTGGGACCTCGACGACGATGAG
The DNA here is from genome assembly GCA_020200615.1 of Actinomycetota bacterium. The sequence goes on from JAIVIH010000431.1 coordinate 3,059, forward strand.
CACGATCTCCTCGAGTTCACCCGCAGGCTGGTGGCCCTGCGGCGCGAGCACCCCGTGTTCCACCGGCGGGGCTTCTTCCACGGCCGTCCCATCCACGGCTCGGGCCTGGCCGACATCGCCTGGTTCGCCCCCGACGGGCACGAGATGACCGCTCAGGAGTGGAGTTCGGGCCGGGTGCACGCCCTGGGCATGTTCTGCAACGGCGACGAGCTGGCCGAGCCCGGTCCTCGCGGCGAGCACCTGGTCGACGAGAGCTTCCTCGTCCTCATCAACGGCATCGACACGGTGC
>JAIVIH010000179.1 GCA_020200615.1 Actinomycetota bacterium
GTCCGCCTCCTCACCCCGTGACCGTCCCGCTCTCGGTTGCGCCCAGCTGCTCCCGGACCTCGCCGCTGGTGCGGGCCTTGAAGTAGCGGACGAGGTTCTCGTTGGTGGTGAACGTCCGCGGGTTCATGCGGTCCACGTACAGGACTCCGGCGAGATGATCCAGCTCGTGCTGGAGGATCCGCGCCGGCCGTCCTTCGAGCTCCATCTGGAAGGGCTCGCCCGCTGCGTCCAAGGCCCGTACCCGAACCACGCGGTGGCGGCGGACGAGAGCCGAGAAGCCTTCGATGCTCAGGCATCCTTCGAAGAACTCGGACGTCTCCTCGCCCACGGCTTCGAGAACCGGGTTCACCAGCACGGTGAAGGGCAGCTCGACCCGCTCCAGCTCGTTCCGGCGTGCGTCGCTCATTGTCTCCAGCCACGGTCCTTCGTCCTCGGCTACGACGACCTGGAGGGACTCGCCCACCTGCGGTGCCGCCAAGCCGACGCCGGGGGCGTCGTACATCGTCTCCCGCATGGAGACGATCAGCTCCTGCACGAAGGGCGTGGCGATCTCGTCCCGCTCCAAGGCGCGAGGGCGTCGCCGGAGGACGGGGTTGCCGATCTGGAGGATGTCGAGGAGCACAGCGTCAGTCTTGCGCGCCTGCTAACAAAAGGGTCTCCGTGAACGTCATCCTGGACTTAGACGGGGTCATCTGGCGGGGAGAGGACCCGATAGACGGATCGGCGGACGCCGTCGCTCGACTGCGCGCCGCCGGTCACCGCCTCCTCTTCGTCACCAACAATTCCAATCCCACCGTGGACGATCTGGTGGCGAAGCTCGAGGGCATCGGTGTGGAAGCCGAGGGCGACGAGCTGGTCACCTCGTCGCAGGCGGCGGCCAGCCTGCTCGAAGAGGGCACGTCCGCCTTCGTGTGTGGCGGCCCGGGAGTCGCCGAGGCGCTCGAGGCGAGAGGAGTGGAACCGGTGCGGGAAGGGGACGCTGACGCGGTTGTCGTTGGCATGCACAAGGAGTTCGACTACGAGCGCCTGACCGCCGCGTTCCGGGCGGTGATGGGGGGAGCCCGTCTCATCGGCACCAACGACGACCCGACCTATCCCACTCCGGACGGGCCCATCCCCGGAGGTGGGGCACTCCTGGCCGCGGTGTCCACCGCGGCGGGGGCGGAGCCGGTGGTCGCGGGCAAGCCTCACGAGCCCATGGCCGACCTGGTTCGCGAGCGGCTGGGCTCCGACCTGGAGGGGACCGTACTGATCGGTGATCGTCCCTCCACGGACGGGCTGATGGCCCGGCAGCTCGGCATTCGGTTCGCCCTCGTTCTGAGCGGCGTAACGGCCGAAGCCGAATCCGAGGAGCAAGAGGGAGATGTCACCGCGCCCGACCTCGCTTCGCTCGTCGACTCCGAAGGCAACGTTCAGGAGTCGGCGTAGACCCACTGCTCGGAGGTCAGCGAGCGGCGCCGGGAGTCGCAGTCATCCTGAAGGGCGGTGAACGACAGGATGGCCTTACCGGCCACGGGACGGCCTCCCACGCGGAGCTCGTAGGTGCCCGTCGACGTGCCGCAAGCATCGGTTCGCACGGTGAGCCTGCCGCTCTCGAGCGTGTACGTCCCGGCGCTGGCGCCAGGGGCCTCGGAAACGATTAGCACGAACTCGCCGTCGCCCCGAAGCTGCAGGACGCCCTTCGAGATCGACCGGTAGATGCCCTGGACGTCGGCCGCTCCGTCGGGCGTACCCGGTTCCGGGGGCTGCACGTTCTGGCGCTCCTCGGCGCTGCCGCCGCATCCCGAGAGGAGGAGAAGGGCCGCCAGGACGGCGGCGAGGAGAGGCGCCACGCGTCTCGCTAACACGGAGCGCCGCCCCCGAAGACGCTCGAACTGGCGGGAAAGCGTTGCCGCATAAGCCGTTCAGAACACTCGAAATGCTTGACCTCGCGCGGCGAGTCGGTTCTGATGTGCGGGTAAGTGTGTCCGAGCGGGAGGTGCTGGTGAACAAGGCCGACGTAATCGACCGAGTTGCTGAGGCAGCAGGGGTGACGAAGCAACAGGCCGAAGGCGTCCTGGACAAGTTCTTCGACACCGTGAAGACGACGGTGCGTGGGGGCGACAGGGTGGGTTGGCCGAACTTCGGCTCCTTCTCGACCACGCAGCGCAAGGCCCGCACCGGGCGCAACCCGCGCACGGGCGAAGCGGTGAAGATTCCCGCCTCCAAGGCGATGAAGTTCACCCCGGGCTCCGCCCTCAAGGAATACCTCAACAGCAAGGGCGCCTCGGGTAAGGCGGCCGCAACCAAGTCGGCGTCC
>JAIVIH010000267.1 GCA_020200615.1 Actinomycetota bacterium
GTCCAGGAGGCTGGCGGCGTGACGCCGGGCGATCACGTGGAGCTCGTAGGGGAACCGGGGGGCGAAGGGGACGTAGGCCAGGAAGCTGCGGTTCTGGTCAACCACGCGGACCTCGTCGGCCCGCTCCTTGGCCACCACGTCGCACAGCACGCACGTGCCGTGGGCGACGAGGTGGGCCTGGGCCCTCTCCAGCTCACGGAGGGGGACGGGAGGGATCTCCGGATAGGCGTAGATCTGGCCGTGGGGGTGGTGGAGCGTCACCCCCACCGCCTCACCCTTGTTCTCGAACACGAACACGTACGCGACCTCCTCCCGAGCACCTAGCTCGGCGTAGCGGTGGGCCCACACATCGACAACCCGTTGGATCTGCTCGGCCGTCATCCCGGCCATGGTCAGGTCGTGCTCATCGGTGTAGAGCACCACCTCGTTGGCGCCCAGAGCCGGCTCCACGGGGTACAGCCGGGATGAGGCGACGGCAGGCAGCGGCGGGTGGGCAGACAGAGAGGGGAACTTGTTGTCGAAGACGACCATCTCGTACTCATGGCGCGGCACTTCGGTGGGCCGGTCCGGATCGCGGGTCGGGCACAGCGGACAGTGTTCGGCCGGGGGCAGGAAGGTGCGATCCTGGCGGTGCGAGGCCACCGTCCGCCACTCCCCGGTAAGGGGATCCCTCCGCCGCTCCGTCACCGGGCCACCTGCGGGGTCCACGAGAAGAAGGTGAGGCTCCGACCGTCGTCCTTGGTGAGGGGCTCGGCCACCATCGTCGCCTTCGGCTCTGCCGCCCAGCGCAGGAGGTCGGCCAGCACGGAACAGGCAGCCACGTCGCCCGTCACGGCGCGCTCGGTCAGGCGGTACTGGCAGAAGATCAGGCGGCCGGCGCCGACTCCGTGAGATCCGACGACGGTTCCCGTCACCGCTCCGGGCACCGGCTTGTAGGCGATGACCACCGCGGTATCGGGAAAGGGCTGACCGTCGATGGTGCCGATGGCGCTGGCGGCCTGGATGGTGGAGTCCTCCGCCACCAGGACCGTCCGCCGGGGGAGGGACGGGATGGCGCCCGAGTCGGTGGTGAACTGGAAGACGGACGAGCCCCAAGCCGTGCCTATGCCCTCGATGGTCAGGGGCACGGGAAAGTGCACGGCGGCAGCGCGGGGCTGGGCCAGCACGACCACGACGCGACCCCCGTCCAGCTCCCGCCGAACGGCGACGGCGGCGGCCTCGTCCAAGGCCGTTTCGCCGATCACGAGGGGGCCTTCGGCCGAGGAGATGGCTCCCGTCGATCCCAGCGCCACCTCGTCCAGGTCGCCCCCGATCAACCTCACGGGGACGTCGATCCCGGGGGGGGCCACCACGTGGATGGGGTAGCGGTTCTCGGCGATCATCCTGCCCGCCGAGCGAAGCCGGATCACGAGGTCGTGGCTCCCGGGCACTCCGGGAGCGGTGACCCTGACTTCTCCCAGGGCCGTCGCTCGGTGGCCCTCGATATCGCCCAGCCACAGGGGCGAGGCGACGACCTCCTCGATCCCCAGGGGAATGGCGTCCGCGAACCGGGCTTCGATCTCCACGTCCTGCAGCACGGGGCCGTCATTGGCCACGTGGAGCTCGGCCCGCACGAGTTCCTCGGCCGCCACCACCAGGCTGTCCAGCGTCAGGATCGGGAGCACCACCTGGTTGGCCCGCCGCATCTCCTCCGCCGCCAGCCGCTTGGGCCGGCGGTACAGGTCGAGAACCCCGTTCAACTCGTGGGGCACGTCGGTCAGCTCGGTGAGGCAGTACCCCCCGACGTGGTCGTGACGGCGGAACACCTCAGCCTGGAGGCGGTCGGACAGGCCCTGGTAGCGCTGGGTCTCCAGCACGAAGCGCCCGATGGTGCCGGGCCACAAGGTGCCGGCCAGCCCGGCAGCGTGGACGGCGCGGGTGTCCCAGAACGGGGGTTGCGCTTGCAGCGGCATCTCCGGGAGCCCCCAGTCGCCGAACTCGGTGACGAAGAAGGGCCGGCCGCAGGTGGCCAGGGCCCCGGCGGCGACATCGATCTTGGCCAGGTACTCCCGGTGGAGCCGGCCGTACCAGTGGGCAGTGAGGATGGGGGAAACGAAGACGCGGTCTGGGCCAGGCTCGACCCAGTCGTTCTCGATAACCGGTCGAGTCGGGTCGTTCTTGGTTACGGCGCCGGCGAGGGTACGGGCGAAGGACTCGTAGCCGTCCCAGTAGCGGGCCTCGTGCAGGCCGTCGCAGATCTCGTTCATCGCCGACCACAGGATGATGCTCGGGTGGTTCCGGTCGCGGCGGACCTGCTCGCGGATGGCGGTCACCGCCCGGCGAGCCAGAAGAGTGTCGGCCCCCATCTCCTTGTGGTCGATTGGCTCGGCCACGGGCAGGTCGCAGTGCAGGAACATTCCCACCTCGTCGCACACGTCCAGGTACGTGGGCGTGAAGCCCCTGATGTGCAGCCGGAGAGTGTTGAACCCCATGGCCTGGGCCTGGGCCACCTCCTGCACGATCTCGTCCCGTGAGCCGTCGCCGTACAGCTCCTCGGCCCGGAACCCTTGGACGAGAACGCTCTTCATCCGGTACGGCTCCCCGTTGACGAGGATGCGGCTGCCCTCGACGCGCACGGTGCGCAGCCCGAAGCGGGCCGACCGGCTGTCGCTCAACCCGCCGCCGGCGTGAGCGTCGACGAGGACGTCGTGGAGCACGGGTGACTCCGGTGACCAGTGCCCGGCAGTCGTCGGCCCCAACCGCGCTTCGATCGTCTCCCGGGACCGGCCCGGCACCTCTATCCCGATCTCACGGGCCACGCCCAGCGTCCGCACTCCGACCCGCGTGTTGACGGCGACCTCGGCCCGGTTGTCGACTTCGACGGTGACGACGAGGTCGTCGGGGTCGGCGTTCACGAAGACGTCCCCGACCACGACCGGGCCGTGACGCCGCAGCGTCACCGACTGCCAGATCCCGCCGTAGGTCATGTACAGGGAAGGCCGGCTCGGGAAGACCTGATTGGCCCACCCCTGCTTGCCGTGGGCCAGGCTGAGGTGCTCGGGGTCGTCGAGCGAGGGATCGAACACACGAACCGCGAGCCGGTTCTCCCCCGGGACCAGGGCGTCGCCGGGATCGAGCTCGAACGGGGTGAACGGGCTGTCGTGGCTGCCGAGGAGGACGTCGTTGACGTACACGTCGGCCACGTCCATCACCGCCCCGAACCGCAGGCTCCAGTGCCCGTCAACGTCGTCGAGCACGAACGACCGGCGGTACCACGCCGTTCCGTCCAGCTCGAGGTGACCCTGGGCCTCCCAAAGCCCAGGGACGAGGATGGTCGACCGCTCCTGCTCGTCCAGCTCGGTGAGTTTGTGGTCTCCGGGGAAGAAATCCCACTCCCCGTCCAACGACGCGGTCCGGCTGCTGTCGAACCGCAGGCTCATCGGGCTGCCGCCTTCGGCGGCCGCCCCGCTGAGCGGGGCCCTGTGCTCACTGATTCGCTCGCCTGCGGCGCGCTCATCCGGTCACCCCCCCATCACGAGCCCGACCTTACCGACGCGGCCCTCGTCGGCCAGGGCATAGGCCGAGGCTGCGTCGGTCAGCTCGAACCGGTTCGTGACCACCACCTCGGGATGGAGGTTCCACCGAACGAGGCGGTCCACCAGCTCGTCCATCCGGCCGATACTCGTGACCCACGACCCGATGACCGTCACCTGCCTGTGGATGAGGACGGGGCTGACATCCATGGCCAGCGTCCCCCCCTCACCGACCAGCACGCACCGGCCCCAGCGGCGGAGACCGGCGAGGGCCAGGGCGCGAGCGGCCGCATTGCCCGAGCAGTCCACCGCCACTTCGCAGCCGAGCCCGCCCGTCAGATCCCGAATCTCACTGACGGCGTCGTCGCTCGACCGCAGGCCGTGGGTGACGGCCCCGAGCGTCTCGGCCAGTGCCAGGCGCTCCGGCACCACGTCGGCGCCGATCACCATCCGAGCCCCCATGGCCTGGGCCAGGAGGCCGGCGGCCAGCCCCACCGGGCCCATGCCCGTGATGAGCACCGCGTCCCGTCCCGAGACGGCGGCCCGGGTGAGGGCCTCGTAAGCCGTCCCGAACCCGCAGGCCACGCAGGCGCCGTCCACGAACGAGAGCGACGGAGACAGGGCCACGCACGTCGACTCCTCGGCCAGGAGGTAGGGAGCGTGACCCCCGTCCCGCTGCCAGCCGTACGCGGCGCGCAGCGGGGACGTGCAGCTGATCATGTACCCGGAGCGGCAGTCGGGGCAGAGGCCACAACCGGCGATGTGGTAGAGCAGCACCCGGTCGCCCGCACCGAAACGCCGGCAGCCGGGCCCGGCCTCGGCGATCTCGCCCGCCGGCTCGTGACCGGCAATGACGTCGCGGTACGCCTCGGGACCGGTACCCAGGTGCTCCCGGTAGATCGCCCGCAGGTCGCTGCCACAGATGGTGGACGCCCGCATACGAACCAGCACCTGACTGGGCCCGGGCCCCGGTAGGGGGACCTCGCGGATGTCGACCCGGCGGCCCCCGGGAAGGAAGACCCCGGGCATCGTCTCCTGGGACTCCCGCAATGTCAGCGGATTCCCCGCCCCTGCTCGCCTTCCCCTCTCGGGATCCACACCGTCTCCGGCTCCCCGAGGAGCACCTGGTTGGCGAACTCCACCCCCTGCATGGCCGAGTGGTCCATGTTCCCGATCTCGTAAAGCCAGGCGCCGAACCGCCCTCGCGACCAGATGTCCTGCGAACGCAGCCAGGGCTGGATGGTGCCCAGCGACTCGTCGCGCGTGACCGACGGGACCGGGTAGGTCATGTCGGGGGAGCACAGCCACGTGGTGGCGATGAGGTCGCGGTCGGACTCGTCCATCAGGCCGGTCTGGATCAACCCGTCGATCACCCGGTCGACGATGGTGGACTCGGCCTCCGGCTTGTGGGGCGAGCGGGACGTCTCGGTCAAGAACAGCGTCTGGTCGGGCTTCGGGGTGATGTACGGCGAGTAGTTCGACAGGTAGGTCACCCGGTAGAACGGGACCTCGGGCTCAGGGAAGTAGATCCAGTTCTTGGTGCTGTCGGCCGGTCGGTCCAGCCCGACCCCCACGATGTGGCTCCCACTCCAATACAGGCCCGTGCTGGCCGTGCGGACGGCATCGGGGGCGGACTCGAGCGATCCCACCAGCTTGTTCAAGGGCATGGTGGAGAGGAGCACGTCGTACGGCCAGCGTCGTCCGTCGGTCGTGCGCACCTCCTTGGCCTCGGGATCGACAGAGGCGACGGGAGTTTCCAAGTGGAGCTTGTGGTCCACGTACTTGCGCAACCCGTCATAGAGGAACCCGGTACCGCCCCTGAGCGGGTAGCGGAACACGTTGTTGGGGCCCCACGTCGCCTTGTCTTCCTCGACGATCACGTTGCGCAGGATCGCCTCCACGTCGACCACGGAGACTCGTTCCCCGATCCACACGTAGTTCATCAACTCGGCGGGCGTGGCCCACACTTTGAAGTTGTACGGGAGCATGAAGTGCTTGGCGATCCCGGCTCCGAACACGCCTTGCACCCACTCGGCGAAGTTGGTCGGCGACTGCTCGACGCGCTGGGCCTCGATGAGGCCGAGAACGCACTCCAGCACGGTCTGGGACTCCAAGGACCGGATGTTGTTCTGGAAGGGGTAGGCGATGAAGCGGTCCTCCATCCAGACCCACGCTTCTCGCTGCAACTCCGTGTAGTCGCCGCCCATGAGCTTGTCGACCAGCTCGTCGTAGTACTCGTAGTGGCTGAACATCACGTGGCCACCGATGTCGTACGTGAAGCCGGCCTCGTCGGTGAAGGACGTGGCCAGGCCCCCCACGTAGTCGTTGGCCTCGAGGATCACCCAGTCGTCATAGCCCAGCTCTTGAAGCCGGTAACCGGCGCCCAGCCCAGTGGGGCCGGCGCCGATGATGACGATCCGAGGAGAGGTAGAAGCGTCGCCGTGACCCATGGAGTCCTTTCGTGGGTGGCTCCTGGGCAAGACGAGATCGAACCTGGGATGCCTAACGTCTCTCCGTCCGGAACTTCAGCGATGGACACCAGAGCTAATCGAACACAACCGCAGGCTGCTTTCTCAACCGGCGGACCGAATCCTAGCGAACGGCGTGGAAGGCGGGGACTACGTGAGCAGCAGGATGAGGATGATGATGAGGATGAGGGTGCCGAGGCCGATGTACATGGTTCCTCCACGTTCGGGGTCCTAGGCGACCCGTTCCCTCATCCAGGCCCGAACAAACCCTCCCGTCGCGGGGCAGGAAGCGCTTGAGTTTCATCGCGCCGGGTATGTAGGGCCGGACCTTCGCGGTCACGTACACCTCATCATTCACACCCGAAGGAGTGGATCTGTCATGAGCACAGTCGAAAAGAGCATCGTCGTCGACCGGCCGGTACGCACGGTCTATGACCAGTGGACGCAGTTCGAGGACTTCCCCCGTTTCATGGAGGGCGTCGAGGAGGTCGTGCAGCTGGACGACACCCGCTTGCACTGGGTCGCCGAGATCGCCGGCGCCAAGCGTGAGTGGGACGCCGAGATCACGCAGCAGATCCCGGATCAGGAGGTTGCCTGGCGCAGCCTGAACGGCTCGGACAACGCCGGGGTCGTGACCTTCCAGCCCTTGGGTGCCGACTCCACCAACGTGACTCTGCGTCTCGACTTCGACCCCGAAGGTCTGATGGAGACCATCGGAGACAAGCTCGGATTCGTGTCGAAGCGCACCGAGGGCGACCTCGAGCGGTTCAAGGACTTCATCGAGAGCCGCGGCGTCGAGACCGGCGCCTGGCGAGGCCAGGTCAGCTGATCCCATCCCGCCGGGGGGCCCGCTTGGGCTCCCCGGCGGCCTCGACGGGCGCGCCGGGAAGCCGTCTGGGCACCACTAACGTTGGCTCGTGCCCCGTCGCCTCTTACCGCTATTGGCCCTGGTCCTGCTTCTGGCTGCGTGCTCGAGCAGCTCGCCCAAGGTCGCGTCCCCCACGTCGACCATGGCCGGCCCGGCCGGCACTTCCAATGCCGCGCCGCCGACCACCGTCGCCGCTGCTCCCCTGTACACGGTGGCCACGGCCAGGGTTCCGTCGGTCGAGGTGTTCGACGAGCCGGGGGCGAGCGAGGCCGCTCGCGCCGTCGAGAATCCCCATCCCCGCTACCTCACGCCCCGGGTCTTCCTGGTCCGCGAGGATCGGGGCGACTGGCTCAACGTCCTGCTTCCCATGCGCCCGAACGGGACGACGGGCTGGATCCGGAAGGCGGACGTGACCCTGGAGCAGCACGACTACCGCATCGAGATCGAGTTGGCCGGGCACCGGCTCACCGTCCACCGCGGCCACGAGCTGTTGTTCGACGAGCCCGTCGGCGTGGGCACCGGCAACACGCCGACCCCGGGCGGACTCTTCTACACGACCGAGCTGCTCATCCCCGACGGGCAGCCGGAGTACGGCGCCTACGCCTACGGGCTATCGGGCTTCTCCGAGGTGTGGTTCAGCTTCGGCAACGGGGGCGACGGCCAGTTCGGGATCCACGGCACCAACCAGCCAGAGTGGGTGGGCTCCGACGTGAGCAACGGCTGCATCCGCATGACGAACGAGGCCATCACCAAGCTGGCCGAGACCCTCCCCATAGGCGTCCCGGTGGAGATAAAGGCCTAATTGCTGGCGGCTTCGCCGCCCCGAGCGGGGGCCCTTACCCGGGGCTGATCTGCAGGCCCAGAGACGAGAACTTCTGCAGGGCGTGGTCGTACCCGCGCTCGAGATGGTGCACTCCGTGGAGGATCGACGGACCGTGGGCCGCAGCGGCGGCGATCACGTAGCCGAAGGCGGCCCGAATGTCGGGCATCTCAATCTCTGCGCCGTGTAGGGCGCACGGGCCTCGCACCAGGGCCGAGTGCATGAACCCGCTCTCCTCGAACCGGCAGGCGGGCCCGGCCAGGCACTGGTCGAACAGCTCGATCTCTGCGTGCATGGCCCGCATCGCCTCCACGTAACCGAGCCGGTCCTCGAAGACCGTCTCGTGGAGGACGGACATGCCCCGAGCCTGGGTGAGGAGCACGACCAGGCCGGGCTGCCAGTCGGTCATGAACCCCGGATGGGTGGCCGTCTGCACTGCGGCAGGCCGGAGGCCGTCGGGTCCGGCCTGGGCGGCGATGCCGTCGTCGTCGATCTCGAACTCGGCGCCCACGCGCTGTAGGACGGAGATGGCCGTGACCAGCCGGTCCTGGGAGCAGCCGCGGATGCGGACCCGCCCGCCGGTGGCCAGGCCGGCGACGAGGTAGGAGAAGGCCTCGATGCGATCCCCACCCAGCCGCTGACGGGCGCCGCTTAGCTGAGGGACGCCCTCGATCACGAAGCATCGGTCGGGCTGCAGCTCGATGCGGGCGCCCATCCGCTGGAGGAACAGGGCCAGCTCCACCACTTCGGGCTCGATGGCGGCGTTCTCCAGGGTGGTGCGGCCCTCGGCTGTCGCCGCCGTGAGGAGGACGGTCTCGGTGGCCCCCACGCTGGGGAAGGGGAGGCGGATGTGGGCGCCGTGGAGCTTGGAGGCCTTCGCCTCAAGCCCCTCGTGGGTGACCTCGACCTCGGCGCCCAGCTGGTGCAGGGCAGAGACGTGATAATCGACGGGACGGGTACCGATGCGGTCCCCGCCCACCAGGGGTACGAATGCCTCACCGATTCGGTGGAGGAGCGGGCCGACCATGAGGATGGGTACCCGGTTAAGGCCGGTGTAGGAGACGGGGATCCGGCTGTCGGTCAGTACGGCGGGATCGACACTGACCACGTCCGTGGCGGTATCGACCTCGACGTCGGCTCCGATGGAGCGAAGCATGCCGGCGGTGATGTCCACGTCGCCCAGCTCGGGGGCGTTGGTGACCGGGGATTCCGGCCAGGGGTGACGGAAGAAGGCGGGCGTGGACGATGTGGAGCCGCCGGGTGGTCCGCGAGAGGGCCACGTAGAGGGCCCGCAGACCGTGCAGCCGCTCGTCCACGATCGCTGCGGGCTCGACGACCACCACCCCGTCGAACTCCAGACCCTTGGCCCCGTGCACGGGATAGACCCCGATCGGCTGCTCCAGGGCCGCTGCTCCCCCGTCCACCACCCCCAGCGCGGTCCGGAGCCGGTCGACCAAGTCGATCGGAGCGATCACCGCCAACCGCCCGTCGCCGAGCTGCGCCAGCTCGGAGCCGGCCACGCGGGCGGCGGTCTCCACCAGATCCTCCTCGGACGTCTGGGTGACCGCCGGCCACTCGCCCGTGGCCCGCACCGACCGGGGCGGAGTCAGGCCGGGCGTGGCCGCGGCCAGGACCCTGGCCGCCAAGTTCATGACCTCGACCGGCGTGCGGTAGTTGACGGTGAGCTCGGCCACGCGCGGCGGGCGGCGGTGCGGCAGGTGGGTGATCACGTCGTCCCACCGGTCGGCGGCGTGCTCGCGGCTGGCCTGACCCAGGTCGCCGACGATCGTCATCGACCCTCCCGGGCAGCGGCGCCCGATCATCCGGGCCTGCATGGGCGAGAGGTCCTGGGCCTCGTCGACCAGCACGTGACCGAAGGTGCGCGTGGCCAGGTCGGGCCCTTCGTCATCCTGGGAGTCACGGGTCCACCGGGCCAGGTGGTCGAGGAGATCGGCGCGCATGAGGTCGTCCAGGGGGCCGACTGCGTCCAGGGACCGCTCGAACAGGGCCCGTTCGTCCTCGTCGACCACGTCCGCGGGCCGGGCCCGAGCGGGGACGGGACCGAGGTGGAGAGCGGCCTCGTCGAGCAAGGCGACGTCCTCCTCCGTCCAGGTCACGTCGGCCAGCCGCTGCTGGCGGGGCCGCTCCAGGACCCGCCACTCCTCGGGAGAAAGGATCTTCCTCGCCGCCAGACGCAGGAGGGCGTTCACGCCGAAGAGGTCGTTGAGCAGGTCTTCGGGGGTGAGGACCGGCCACATCCGCTCGACTGCGGCCACGAACGCCTGCTGGCGGCGGAGACGCCGCTCCATGTCCTCGGGAAGCGGCTCGTCGTCCTCCAACCGCTCGCGCCGGCGCCAATCGTCGAGCAGGTGCCGGGCCACCATCCGCTCGAACACGGCCCGCCGCTCGTTGTGGGTGCCGCGTCGGCGCTTCACCCGGTCGACCGTCTCGCGGGTGGCCTCCGGGCTGAGCGTCAGCAGATGGGACCCGAGGGGAATGGTCGCATCACGGGCGAGCGGCCGCTGACGCTGGCTCACGGCCCGGCTCAGGACGGCGGCCATCCGAGCGTCCCCCTTGACGCGCGCCCCCACCTCGCTCTCGACACCGGTGGCCCGCATCGGCGGGAGCAGGGTCGCCGGAGTGGCGAACGTGACCGCGTCCTCCCCAAGGGCGGGGAGGACCTGCTCGATGTAGCGGAGGAACACCCGGTTGGGACCGATGAGCAGGACGCCCGACCGCTCCAGCGGGAACCGGTAGGTGTAGAGGAGGTAGGCCGCCCGGTGGAGGGCGACGGCCGTCTTGCCCGTTCCGGGGCCTCCCTGCACGACCAAGATCCCGGGGAGGGGGGCCCGGATGACCTCGTCCTGCTGGCGCTGGATGGTGGCGACGATGTCAGCCATGCGCCCGGTCCGGGCCCGGCCCAGGGAGGCGAGCAGGGCCGCCTCACCCACGAGGACCATGCTGTCGTCGCCCGCGCCGACGGCCAGGAGGTCGTCCTCGATGCCGGTCAGCGTCCGGCCCCGGAGGAGGAAGTGACGGCGCCGGACCAGGCCCAGGGGCTGACCGGGGGTGGCCCGGTAGAACGGCTCGGCGGCCGGGGCCCGCCAGTCCACGATGAGCGGCTCGTTGTCCTCGTCAGAGATGGCCACCCGACCGATATACAGGCTTTCGCCGTTCTGACCGTCGATCCGGCCGAAGACGAGCCCGGCATCCGCCTCCCGGAGAGCGGCCAGGCGGCGTTCGGTGACCTCGACCCGCACGTCCCGCTCGAAGCGGGCCTGGTGGGTGCCTCCCGAACCGAGGCCGACCACGTCCGCCGCCACCGCCCGCGCCTGGTGGCGCATCTGGTCGAGGCGTGCGTAAGCCCGGTCGATGACGGCCTGTTCGGCCGCCAACTCAGGGTGCGTCGTGAGCCGGCGCGCCGGCTACGCGGATCGGGATGGGAAGGCGACCTCAACGAGATGCGCACGGGCCGCACGGGTTGATCCTCATAGACACCTCGGCCTGGGTGGAGTTCCTCCGGGACACGGGCAGTCCCGCATGCATGAGAGTCGACAAGCTCCTCGAAGGCGACATCGTGACGTGCGACCCGGTCCGTATGGAGCTCCTGGCCGGCGCCAGAGACGAGGGGCACCTCAACGACTTGCGCAAGCTGCTGGCGAGAGCATCGGTCGTGGCGAGCGATCCGGCCGACTACGAGCAGGCCGCAGTCCTGTACCGGACGTGTCGACGCGGCGGTGCGACCGTTCGGAAGTTGATCGACTGCCTCATCGCCGCCATTGCCATCCGCGCCGACATCCCTGTCCTGCACGCCGACACGGATCTCGACGTGCTCGCGAGGCACACGGCCCTGCGAGTGGACGCACCGTAGGAGCGGCGAGGTCGACGCCTGGGGCCTGGCCGGCCCGAGTGAGCCGTCGCGACCGGAGCCGACCTCGATCGTCACGGGCTCGACTCCGAACGCGGGTTCTATCCAGTTCGTCTGGCCGTTCGCGGTCGCCGGCGCAATCGCCAGGCTGATCATGGACGCGGCAATTGTTGCGATGCCCCACCGACGCATCCGAGATATCGGCACCCCAGGGGCGCGTCTTGATCGTCCGGCCCTTGACTGGAGTAGCGCACCGGGAGCTGCCGGGGGGTCCTCGCTAGAGGGCCAAAGGTCGGAGGACGATCAGGCCCAGCGTTTGGCCCGGAACCGATGGAGCTCGAAACCGAACCAGACGATCATCCCGACCGCGAAGAACGGCGCGAACATCACGACGAAGGCGCCACCGATGTTCGCCCCGATGCCACCGGCGGTCACCATCCGCCAGCCCACCCCGCAGTAGGCCCCCACGAGAAGGGCGGGTAGGGTCACGCGGATGTCGGAGCGACGGACATGCCCTCCCCCGAAGGCGATGCCGATCACGACGAGGGCAGCAACGCTGACGATCGTGGCCGTGCCTCCGATGGCCAACTGCTCGCCACTGGTGAGCGGCAACGGTTCGACCATGTAGTCGAGCTCCGGGTCACCCTTGTACGACATATCACCGACGATCCACCACGTGGTGACGGGCGACAGAAGGACGGCCAGCCAGATGGCCGTGAGGGCGAGTCGGCGCATCCTTCGAGACTGGTCGCTCGGGTTCCGGATGGGAATGGGGCTTTGCCCTCATCCTCAGCTGGTGCAGCCACCGAATCGCTTCCCTACACTTCGCCCTGGCGACGCGCGGGGGGGAACATGCAGAGCGAAGTGCTGGACATCGTTATCGGTGTCGTCTTCGTCTGGTTGCTGATGAGCGTGATACTGGCGACCATCGGCGAAGGCTTTTCGCTCCTCACCCACCTGCGAGCGAAGCACCTCTGGCTGGGCATCGGGCGGCTCCTCGACCCGAACACGATGCCGCTCCCACGCACGTTCGCCGACGCTGCCTTGAAGGTCCCGCTCCTCGGACAACGGGATGTGCGGCCAAAGGCCTTGGCGACGCCGGAAACAAGCACGGCGAACCGGTTCACGAAGCGCCCCGACGAGAAGGAACCCCACCTCGCCAGCGTCCGCCAGCAGACGCAGCGTGTCTACGACGCTCTGGCTCCGCAGCTCACTGAGATCGCCGCTCCGGGACGGCTGTCGAAGGTGACGAAGGTGGCGGGCGACGCCCTCGCTGACGCCATCGTCGCCGCAGTTCGCAGGGTGTACCCGCCCGATCTCACCGCCTCGGCGGGCGAGCTCGGCTGGGACGACACCAGGAAGGCGGCCCTTCAGACGGCGCTGGCCGGAAAGCAACCGGGCGAGGAGCTCGACGTGGCCGCGGTCGTGGCCCTCAGCGGTCCGGCGCTCTCGGAGGCAGACCTGCGAGCCCTCTACGTCGAGGCCACCGAGCGCCTCACGGCCCGTGACGTAGCGGCGTACTTCGCCAACAATCCCCAGCTCGGCAAGGCGTTGACCGATGCCGCGGCGGCAGTGGGTGGAACGGGCCGGGTCACCGCCGTGAAACAGACGATCGACCGCTGGTTCGACCGTGAGATGGATCAGATCAGCGCGTTCTACCGGCGGCAGAACCGCAAGATCCTTGCCGTCCTGGCCCTGCCCCTGGTGCTGGTGCTCCAGGGGAACGCCATCGGCCTCGTCCAGAACCTCCACCATGACGCGAACCTCCGGCAGGCCGTCAGCAGTGCCGCCGTCAACGCCGCGGCGCAGGAATCGATCGAGGACGCCGTGGCGTCCGAGGACTGCCGCGTCCCCTCGACCACCACGACGACCGACCCGGTGACGGCGGCATCGGCCCGCTTCGCTTGCGCAGGCGAAGTGATAGGCCGGGCGTCGCGCTTCCAGGCTGGCTGGGCCTGGCAGGACTTCAAGGATGCGCACGGCACCACCGGCTCCGGCGCCAGCGGGAACTTGAACGACGTCGGGCCCTTCCTCGTGGAGCGGTGGGCGTGGATCGGGCGGCCGCTGACGTGGATCGCCCTCCTGTTCGGGGCCCAATTCTGGTTCGACGCCCTCCGCCGGCTCGTGGGGCTGCGCAGCACGTTGGGGGGCACGAGCGAGAAATCCGGGGGGGCTCGCGGCTAGCTACCCCGCCCCTCCACCAGCGTCCAACCGTCTTCGCCCCGCGCTACCTCGGCCGCGATACTCACGGGCTGTACCGAACCCGGACCCGGCTGCCGTCCCTCCCAGCGCACGACCTGGACCGCCACCGACCCCGGCCGCTCCCCGGGACCGGTGACCTCGAGTACGAACGCTCCCTCGACTACGGCCAGCCCTCGGGCCCACACGTGAACGATCCAGTCGCTGCTGAGCGTGGCCTTGGCCGACACCGACACCGAGTCCATCCGGCCCTCCATGGTGGCCGGCTGCCCGGCCGGGACATGGCGAAGCTCGACCGACCGGACCACGCGCGACCCG
>JAIVIH010000004.1 GCA_020200615.1 Actinomycetota bacterium
TGTACGAGAAGTTGGCGGGCATGACGGGAACCGCCACCACCGAAGCCGGCGAGTTCGCCCACACCTACAACCTGCCGGTGGTTCCCATACCCACCAACCAGGACATGATCCGCCTGGACCAGCCCGACCTGGTGTACAAGACCGAGGAGGGCAAGTTCGGGGCCGTCGTCGACGACCTGGCCGAGCGCTACGAGCGGGGCCAGCCCGTGCTGGTCGGCACCGTCTCGGTGGAGAAGTCCGAGCGGCTCTCCCGGATGCTGGACAAGAAGGGCATCCAGCACTCGGTGCTGAACGCCAAGCACCACGAGCGGGAGGCCGTCATCGTGGCCCAGGCCGGCCGCCTGAACACGGTGACGGTGGCCACCAACATGGCCGGACGTGGGGTCGACATCATCCTCGGGGGCAACGCCGAGGGCCTGGCCAAGCTCGATGTCCAGGCCGAGGGCCTGCTGCTCGAGTCGCCCGAGGGTCAGGCCCGGGTGGCCGAGTTGATGGAGCAGTACGGCCCCGACTGCGCCGCCGAGGGGGACAAGATCCGGGAGCTGGGTGGTCTCTACGTCCTGGGCACCGAGCGGCACGAGAGCCGCCGGATCGACAACCAGCTGCGTGGTCGCGCCGGCCGCCAGGGAGACCCCGGCGAGAGCCGGTTCTTCCTGTCCCTGGAGGACGACCTCATGCGCCTCTTCGCCACCGGGCTCATGAACTGGGTCATGGGCAAGACCCTCCCGGACGACACGCCCATCGAGGCCAAGATGGTCACCAAGGCCATCGAAAAGGCACAGGGGACGGTCGAGTCGCGCAACGCCGAGCGTCGCAAGGACGTCCTCAAGTACGACGAGGTCATGAACGAGCAGCGCAAGGTCGTCTACCGGCGCCGCCAGGCCATCCTCCAGGGGGCCGACCTGCGGGAAGAGGCCATGGCCACGCTGGACCAGACGTTGGGGCGGGTGGTGACCACCTTCTGCCCGACCACCTTCCACGAGGACTGGGACGCCGCCGGCCTGGTTCACGAGGTCTCGAACTACTTCCCCACCCGGTTCACGCCCGAGGAGCTGGCCGAGGCCCGGAGCCCCGACGCCGTCGCCGAGAGCCTGGTGGCCGAGGCGGTCAAGTACTACGAGCAGCGCGAGGAGCAGCTGGGCCCCGAGATCATGCGGCAGATCGAACGCCGGGTGATGCTCTCGATCATCGACCAGCGCTGGCGGGAGCACCTCTACGAGATGGACTACCTGCAGGAGGGCATCAACCTGCGGGCCATGGGCCAAAAGGACCCCCTCGTGGAGTGGCAGCGCGACGGGTACGAGATGTTCACCCAGATGATCGAGGCCATCGCCGACGACTTCGTCCGCTACGTCATGCACCTCGACGTGGTGGTCCAGCCTCAGGCCCGCCCCGCGGTCCACAACGTCCAGTACTCGGCTCCCGAGGACCCCGTCCAGGGCAGCGGCGCCATCCGGCCTGCGGTGGCGGCCGGCAACGGGCAAACCGACGTCGCCGCCGACGGAAACGGCTCCCGCCCTCAGGAAGAGCCGGTGCCCGTCACCGTGGTGAAGTCGGCCGAACAGAAGCTGGGCCGGAACCAGCCCTGCCACTGCGGGTCGGGCAAGAAGTTCAAGCTCTGCCACGGTAAGTGAGGGACCTCACCGACGAGCTCGGTGCGCTGCGCAGGCGTCTTCTGGATGCCGAGCGGGATCTGGACATCGAGGCCAAGCGCGAGCACGTCGCCAAGCTGGAGGAGAAGGCCGCCGACCCCGGGTTGTGGAACGACCAAGAGCAGGCCCGGGCCGTCACCACCGAGATGGCCCGGCTGAAGGACGACATCGAGTTCCTCGAAGCCCTCGAGCAACGCCTGTCGGACGCCGAGATCCTCTACCAGCTGGCGCGGGACGAAGCCGACGAGTCGGTCGAGCCCGAGCTGACCGAGGCCGTGGGCTCCCTGGAGCGGGACCTGGGTGCGCTCGAGCTGCGCTCGCTGTTCCGGGGCGAGTACGACGAGCGTGACGCCCTGTGCGAAGTCCACTCTGGCGCCGGGGGCACCGACTCCCAGGACTGGGCCGAGATGCTCCTGCGCATGGAGCTGCGGTGGGCTGAGCGGCGGGGATTCAGCGTGGAGGTGGACGAGATCACCCCTGGCCAGGAGGCCGGCATCACGTCGGCCACCTTCATCGTGCGCGGGCGGTTCGCCTACGGCCTGTTGCAGGCGGAGAAGGGTGTCCACCGGTTGGTGCGCATCTCACCCTTCGACGCTCAGGCCCGACGCCACACCGCCTTCGCCTCGTTCGACGCCGTCCCCTTCCTCGAGGACGTCAGCGACGAGGTGGACATCGACGAGAAGGACCTGCGCATCGACACGTACCGGTCGTCGGGCGCGGGCGGGCAGCACGTGAACGTCACCGACTCCGCCGTGCGCATCACCCATGTGCCCACGGGGGTGGTGGTGTCGTGTCAGAACGAGCGCAGCCAGCACCAGAACAAGGCCAAGGCCATGCAGATCCTGGCGGCCAAGCTGGCCGAACGGGCCCGTGAGCAGCGGCGGCGGGAGATGGAGGCCCACTCGAGCGACCAGCTGGACGTGGCCTGGGGAAGCCAGATCCGCTCGTACGTCCTGCAGCCGTACCAGCTGGTGAAGGACCTGCGCACCGACGTCGAGGTGGGCAACGTCGGGGCGGTGTTGGACGGCGACATCGACCCCTTCATCGAGGCCTACCTCCGCTGGCGCCGCCGCCAGGCCTGAACTCGGCCTCCTTGGCGCGCGCGAGTCAGACTGCTACGCTTCCTTGTCGGCCCCCGCTCGAGGTCTAGTCCCGGCAGCACGAGCGCCCCTCGTAAACCATGATCCGAGTCGAGAACGTCACCAAGACGTACAAGGGCAGCGTCGTTGCGCTGCGAGACATTTCCCTGGACATCCAGAAGCAGGAGTTCGTGTTTCTGGTCGGTCCCACAGGGTCCGGTAAATCCACCCTGATTCGCCTTCTGATCAAAGAGGACTCTCCCGACGCCGGCCGCATCTGGGTCGCAGGCAAGGACATCGGGAAGCTCAACTCCTGGAAGATCCCGCTCCTGCGCCGCAACATCGGTTGCGTGTTCCAGGACTTCAAGCTCCTGCCGCAGAAGACGGCCTACGAGAACGTCGCCTTCGCCCTCGAGGTCATCGGTCGCCCGCAGCACGTGATCGAGGCCCAGGTCCCGCAGGTGCTCGACCTCGTCGGCCTGGCCAAGAAGGCCAACAACCTGCCCGGCGAGCTGTCCGGAGGCGAGCAGCAACGGGTGTCCATCGCCCGGGCCTTCGTCAACCGGCCGCTGATCCTGCTGGCCGACGAGCCCACGGGAAACCTCGACCCCAGCACGTCGGTGGGGATCATGCGTCTGCTCGACCGCATCAACCGCACGGGGACCACCGTGGTCATGGCCACCCACGACCACAGCATCGTCGACACCATGCGCCGCCGAGTGGTCGAGCTCGACCGCGGCCACCTGGTGCGCGACCAGGCTCGCGGCGTGTACGGGGCGTTTACGTGAGCCGTCCGCGCTTCTAGCGGGTCAGGGAGGGGGAGAGAATGGCAATCAAGGTCGATTACGTGACGCGGGAGACCGTCACCAACCTGCGTCGAAACCTGTCCATGGCCTCGGCCGCTCTCCTCACCGTGGCCGTGTCGCTCACCCTCGTCGGCGGGGCCCTCCTCGTGAAGCAGGGTGTCGGGCGAGCCACCATCCAGTGGCGGGGCAACATCGAGCTGTCCATCTTCATGAAGCCCGAGGCCGCGGCTCAGGAGCTGGAAGCCGTGGGACGGCAACTGGCAGCCATGCCCGAAGTGCGGGAATCGCGCTACGTGAGCAAGCCCGAGGCCTTCGACGAGTTCAGGAAGATCTTCGCCAACGAGCCCGACCTGCGGGACAGCCTCACCGTGGAGCAGGTTCCCCCCTCGTACCGGGTGGAGCCCAGGGAGGCGGAACAGACGCGCCTGATCGGGGAGCGGTTCCAGGACAACGCCGGGGTTCTCCGCGTGAGCTATGCCGAGGAGGAGGTCGACGCCCTGGTGTCGCTCACCAACTTCCTCCAGATCATGCTGTGGGGGGTGGCCCTGGTCCTGCTGCTGGCCGCGTCGCTGCTGATCCTCAACACCATCCGAATGGCCATCTTCGCCCGACGGCGTGAGGTCGGGATCATGAAGCTGGTGGGGGCCACGAACTGGTTCATCCGCATCCCCTTCATGTTGGAGGGAATGATCCAGGGCGCGGCCGGAGCCGCCATCGCCTTCGGAGTCGTCTGGATCGGGCGCGGACTGATGGAGAATCGCATCAGCAACGCCAACAACGACATTCAGCTGTTCCGGCAGTTCCTGGTTACGAGCAACGATGTCATGGGCACCGGCATCCTCCTCTTGGTGGTCGGTGTCCTGGTGGGCACCGTTGGCTCGGCAGTGGCAGTCAGCCGGTTCCTCGACGTCTGATCTCCCTACCCCGCGTATCGGAGCGCCTTTGCAGGAGTGGCTGGTGTTGCTACCGTGCGCAAAGTGAACCGGGCCCGTCGATCTCTGCTGGCCGTCCTACCTGCGGCTGCTCTGATCGTCGGCCTCCTCGCTCCCGGGGGCGTGCAGCCCGCTGCGGGCCAGAGCGACGGCGACCAGCAGCGCATCGGCGAGCAGATCGACTCCTATCGAGCCCAGGTCCAGGAGGCCTCGGCCGAGGAGGCCCGGCTGCTGACCGAGCTCGACGCCTCGGCCGCCCGCAAGCGGGAGCTGGACGGCAAGGTCTCGGCCATGGACCAGGAGATCGGGACGGTCCAGCGCAACCTCAGTGCCGCCGAGGGCAAGCTGGCGGCGGCGGAGGCGGAGCGGCGGGGGGCCGAAGGGCGACTGGCTGAAGCTCGGGAGCAGCTGGCCGTGGCCCGGGCCAAGCTCCAGGCCTACGCCATTGCCGCCTACACGGGGCAGTCGGAGGCCACCCAGTTCGTAGACACCGCCCTGCGGTCCCGTTCGATGGGCGAGCTGGTGGCCAAGCGCACCTACATGAAGGTGGTGGCCACCACCCAGACGGAGGCGGTGTCCCTCGACGAGCGGCTGCGGGACGAGGTCAACGACCTCCGTGACGAGCTGGCCGATGTCGAGGAGGAAGCGGAGGTCCAGCGGGACGTCGTCGAGGAAGAGCGCCAGCGGCTACAGGAGCGACGGGACGCCCAGGACGTGGTGCGCGATCAGGTCGCGTCGGAGATCGCCCACACCGATGAGGTGCGGTCGCAGGTCGTAGCCCGCAAGACCGAGTTCGAGACCCAGATCGAGGAGCTGGAGAAGGAGTCGGCCGCCATCGAGGCCACCCTCCGCCGTCGGGCCGAGGAGGCCCGGGCCGCGGCCGCGGCGGCAACGGCCCCCGCTCCGAGCGCCAGCCCGGGGGCGGGCAGCGAGCCCGGTTCTCCGCCTGCGCCCGAGGAGGAGGCGCCGCCGGCGGCGTCCCCCGGTGGTGGTGGGCTCATCAACCCCGTGCCCGGTTCACCCGTCACCTCCGGCTTTGGCTACCGGGTCCACCCCATCTACGGCGACGCCCGCCTGCACACGGGCGTCGACCTCGGCGCGTCGTCCGGCACCCCCATCCGGGCTGCGGGCTCAGGGGTGGTCGTCACCGCCGAGTGGTACGGCGGGTACGGCAACGCCACCATCATCGACCACGGGAACGGGCTGGCCACCCTCTACGGGCACCAGAGCTCCATAGGCGTGTCCGCCGGCCAGCGGGTGTCGCAGGGCGAGGTCATCGGACGGGTGGGCTGTACCGGTTCGTGCACCGGCCCTCACCTGCACTTCGAGGTCCGGGAGGACGGAACTCCAGTCAACCCCATGGGCTACATCTAGTTTTCTCTTCGACTCGCAAGCAAAGCTTGCTCGTCGAGCTGCAGGAGCTAGCGCCTCTCGCTCTGGCGGCGGGTGGCTGAGATCTCGGGCTCGATCCACGTCCGGAGCAGGGCTTCCCGGCGCTGGCGCCACTCCTCGGCGGTGATGGCGTAGCGGATGTGGTCCTCCCACACACCGTTGATGGCCAGGTAGCGCGCGGCGACGCCCTCGTTGCGCAGCTCGAGCTTCTCGGCCACGCGCCGACTGGCCTGGTTGCGGGGAATGATCGCCACCTGTAGCCGGTGCAGGTTCAGCTCCTCGAAGGCGAAGCGGGCGGCCACGACCAGGGCCTCGGGCACGTAGCCCCGGCCGGCCTTGGCCTCGTCGATCCAGTAGCCCACGTACGCGTTCTGGAAGGGGCCACGCTGAACACCGGAGAGGTTGATCTCCCCGCTCAGGTCGGTGCCGACGAAGATGCCGAAGCCGAACCCGGTCCCGAGTTGCCACTCCCTCTCGCGAGCGCCGCAACGAGCGGCGAAGGCGGCGCGATCGGTGCTGTCGCTCGGATAACCCTCAGGCGGCCGGGGCTCCCACTTGGTGAGCCAGTCCACGTTGCGGGTGCGGACCTGGCGCCACGCCTCGAAATCGGCAGCCACCAGTGGCCGCAGGAGGACGCGGCGGCCTTGCAGCTGGGCGCGGATCACTTGACGTCGAGGAGGCTCAGGACGAGACCGTCGAGGATGTCGGCTTCGCTCACCAGGCACGTGGCGTGCTCGAAGTACCGCATGATGGCCACCAGGATGGCCGCCCCGCCGACGATCACGTCGGCCCGTGCCGCCTCTAGTCCAGGGTTGTGGACCCGGTCGGCCCGTCTCTCGGTGGCCAGCGTCCGGAACACGTCTTCCACCGCTTCCCGGGTGAGGACGAAGTGGTGGATCCGGTCTCGGTCGTAGACGGGAAGTCCCTGCTCGACGGCGGCGATGGTCGTCACCGTTCCCGCCAGCCCCACCAGCTGCGAGGCCTCGACCGCCTCGGTAACGTCCCGGGCGACGTCGTCCAGGTAGTCCCGGACGACGGAGAGGGCCTGGCTCAGCTCCATGGCGCTGGGGGGGTCGGAGTGCAGGAACTTCTCGGTGAGCCGGACGCAGCCGACGTCGACGGAGATCGCGCCCGCAGGCTGGTCGGTTCCGACCGCGAACTCTGTCGAGCCTCCGCCGATGTCCACGACGAGGAACGGCCCTTGCGCGGGGTCGAGATCGGACGTGGCCCCTAGGAACGACAGGCGGGCTTCCTCGCCGCCGCTCAGCAGCTCGGGACGGGTGCCGATCGCTTCCTCGGCCGGCCCCAAGAACGACTCCCGGTTGGCCGCATCCCGGGCGGCCGACGTGGCCGTCATCCGCACCCGCTCCACGCCGAGTTTGTCCATGACGGCCCGATAGTCCCGCAGGACGGCCACCGTCCGCTCAACCGCCTCAGGGGCCAGCTGGCCGGTGGCGTCCACCCCCTGGCCCAGCCGGGTGATGTGCATCTGGCGCTCCAGGGGCTGGCCCTCGCTGCCCGCTACCAGTAATCGCGTGGAGTTGGTCCCGCAGTCGATGGCGGCCACGGGCGACCCGCCTCCGGTCTCTGCCTGCTGGGACCGGCCTCCCGGGCCGCTCTCTGCCTGCTGGGACCGGCCTCCCGGGCCGGTCACTGGAGCCGCTCCGCCACCCACCGGCCGACCGGGTCGTCGCCCCCGGCCAAGTGCCAGGCCAGGTGGGCGTGCAGGCACTTGACGCCCTGCCGGGTGCCGCCCACCCCACCGGAAGGTCGGGGACCCCGGTAGCCGGGGGGGATGGCCACCTCCCGTTCGGCCGCGTAGCGGGCGTGGGCAAGGGCCAGCTGTTCGGGATCGACGGCCAGGGCCGCGGCCCGGACGCCACCCGACGCCTCCAGCCTGCTCACCCGCTTGCGCAGGTTCTCGTCCACCAACCAGTAGCGCGTGGGCATGGGAGTCCCGTCATCGAGGAACGGGGCGTTGCAGATGACGACGGGTTGGCCCGAGGAGTCACGCACGACCACTTCGTAGGCGCCTTGCGGGAGCCGTCCCAGAAGTGAGGCCACGGCCGCCTGATCCGGGCTCGTTCCCGCGGTTCCCGCGGCGCTCATGCTCGCTCCAGATGCTCCACCAGGGTCTGAGCGTACCGGGGGGCATCGCCATGCTCGTCGTGCTTGAGGAAGACGTACACGTCACCAAGGCCCGTCCTTGCCGCATCCGCCAAACGCGCAGCCCACGCCTTCAGCTCGTCGTCGGTGTACCGGCTCCGGCGGAGCCTCACGTAGGTCATGGGACCGGCCGGGACGGCGGCGGGTTCGGGCCCCTCCTGCTCAGGGTCCCGGTCGATCAGGGCCAGGGAGGCGTTGTGCTGAGCCAGCATCTCGAGCACCTCATCGGTCCGCCACGCAGGCCCGAGCTCGAAGACCGCGGGTGGCGGCCACCCGGCGCCCGTAGCAGGCAGGGACGAGAGCAGGAGCTCGAGCCGGTGCAGGTCGGGCTGGCGGTGGGGGAGGACGAACAGGGTCGGGCCTAACCGGTCGCCGAGCGGACGGAGCGAGGCGAAGAAGGCCTCCATCCTCTCGGGCATGCCGTCGAGGTCGCGCCGGTGGGTGATGCCGGCGTGGGCCTTGGGCGCGAACCGGAAGTCGGGCGGCACTTGCGATACCCAGCGGCTCAGGCTCGCCTCCGTGGGCGTGCGGCGGTGGGTGCTGTGGGCCTCGACCGTGCGCAGTCGCCCGGCGTAGTACTCCAGCATGCGGGCGGGCGGCGTGGGCTTGGGATAGAAGGGGCCGACCCACTCGGGATAGGACCATCCGCTGGTTCCGACCCGGACGCCGGCCACGCCTCAGAAGCTCAGAGGATCGACGTGACCCGGGCCCAGGCCCGCTCCCACCAGCTCTGGGAGGGCGAGGTGGGAGGCGCCAGCTCCGCGGCCGGGGCGGGGGGCGTGGCCCCGTCGGGGAGGATGGCGTCGTCAGCTCCTGGCGCTGATGAACCTGGTCCAGGTAAGCGCGGGTGGGGAAGGCGACGAGGAGGAGGACGCCGGCCAGGGCCAGCAGGGAGACGACCAGCCAGGGGTAGCGTCTCACGGTTGGGCCGCGGGGATCGGCCGCCGGGCCAGGACGGCACCGCCCAGGTACTCGGCCGACTCGCCCAGCTCCTCCTCGATGCGGAGCAGTTGGTTGTACTTGGCCACCCGATCGGACCGGGCCGGCGCTCCGGTCTTGATCTGGCCGCAGTTGGTGGCGACGGCGAGATCGGCGATGGTCGTGTCCTCGGTCTCACCCGAGCGGTGGGACACGACGGCGCCGTAGGACGACCGCAGACCGAGGGCCACCGTCGCCAGCGTCTCGGTGAGGGTTCCCACCTGGTTCACCTTCACCAGGACGGCCGTGGCGACGGACTCGTCGATCCCCCGACGCAGGCGGTCGGCGTTGGTGACGAACAGGTCGTCGCCGACCACCTGGACCCGGTGGCCCAGGGCGACGGACACGGCTCTCCACCCTTCCCGGTCGTCCTCGGCCAGAGGATCCTCGATGGAGACGATGGGATGACGGTCGACCAGGCCGGAGTAGTAGGCGACGAGGTCGTCGGGGCTCAGCGACCGCCCCTCGAGCTCGTAGTGGTCGCCCTTCCACAGCTCGTTGGCGGCCACGTCCAGGGCGATGGCCAGCTGCTCCCCGGGCCGGTAGCCGGCGGCCACGATGGCCTCCTCGAGCAGGGTGAGGGCGTCCTCGTTGGTCGGCAGGTCGGGGGCGAAACCACCCTCGTCACCCACGGCTGTGGCCAGCTTGCGGGCCTGGAGCAGCTGGTTGAGCACGTGGTAGGTCTCGGCCCCCCAGCGCAGGGCTTCGGAGAACGAGGCCGCCCCTACTGGGACCACCATGAACTCCTGCAGCTCGAGGGTGTTGAAGGCGTGGGCGCCCCCGTTGAGGACGTTCATCATCGGCATCGGAAGGATGTGGGCGTCGGGACCGCCTAGGTACCGGTAGAGCGGGAGGTCGAGCTCGTCGGCCGCCGCCCGGGCCACGGCCAGCGACGTGCCCAGGATGGCGTTGGCACCCAGCCGCTGCTTCCCGTCGGTTCCGTCCAGGTCGATGAGCTGCCGGTCCACGCCGCGCTGGTCGAGCCCTTCCCACCCGGTCAGCGCCTCACGGATCTCGCCGTTGATGCTGCCCACCGCTCCCTGCACACCCTTGCCCCCGTAACGGGCGCCGCCGTCCCGTCGCTCCCACGCCTCGTGGCTCCCGGTGGAAGCGCCCGAGGGCACTCCGGCCCGGCCCTCGGCGCCGGTGGCGAGGATCACCTCGACCTCGACCGTGGGGTTCCCGCGCGAGTCGAGGATCTCCCGGCCGTGAATGTGCTCGATGCTGCTCATGGTGGTGAGGGGTCCCGTCGCCTGTTGCTGCTGTTGGTGGTGTGGACAAAGTTAGCGCTGGTGGAGCCGCGCGCCAAGGAGACGGTTGCATCCTGGCCCGTGCGGTAGACCCGACCCTATGGAATCCATCGCCGCCGGCACCATCGTCGTCTACTCCGACATCGGGTGCCCGTGGGCCCACCTGGCCGTCTACCGCCTCCACGCCGCCCGCCGACGCCTCGGCCTGGAGGA
>JAIVIH010000432.1 GCA_020200615.1 Actinomycetota bacterium
CCCCGCTCGAAACGGCCCCGGCGGGCCCTCGAGTAGCAAGCCCGCTGCTCTGCCCAAGCACTCACGTTCAACTCTGACCTCGCGGTGTCGGCGCCCCTGCGGCGCGAGGCTTCGGAGGGGTGTCGGTCGGGACGCGGCCGAACTTGAGCGCCGACGATCAGGGGCAGATGCGGCCGAACAGGCGCTCGAAAGCGGGCGGGATCACCCCATTGCACCGAATGACGGGTGGATAGCTGCTGCCCCGCTCGTCACCGTTGTTCAGCACGACCCACCCCACGAGGTAGGAGACCGGGCCGACGCTGGCCTCCTCCCGATAAAGGCCCCCCTCCTCCCCCCGCGCCCTTTCGGCCGAGAACTCGAAGCTGATTCCGCCGGCGCCCGCCGCGCTTCCCGGGCCGGGGAACGTGACCGAGCCCCGAGCCACATCGCCCTCGATGCGCACCTGGAGCCGAGCCCCGTTGCGAGAGGTGAGGTCGATGTCGTCGCCGAGGGCGCCGCCGACGAACCACTCGGATGTGGCCCCGCGCCGTCCGGCCTCTTCCGGGTCGCCGTCGGAGACGTAGGCGATGATCTGGGCGCCTCCAGCCGCCAGTCCGACCCCGATGAAGGCATCGCTGTCACCCAGCCGGCCGACGAAGCTGGGGTCGATGCGGAACCGGGATTCCCGCTCGGCCAGGGGTCCCGGGCCATCCGAGCAGGCGCCCAGGACCAGGGCGAGGACGCTGAGGACCGCGGAGGCGGCCAGGGTACGGCCCACTCGCAGGCGGCCCACGGTCGCTTCTAAGGGATCACCCGGTTGATGGAGCGGTAGTCGATCCCCGCGAACCGGGCGACCTCCTCCTCCCGCCGGCCGGTGGTCTCGATCACCCACTTGGCGAAGACGATCTCGTCACCGACCTGGACCCAAGTGTCGGCCTCAATCGTCTTGCGCTCACCCTCGTGGTCGAACTCGTAGTAGGGGCGTTGTCCGGGCATGGCCGGGAGCCTAGCGCCGGGTCCTGGAGCCACCCGGTCCACCGGCCGCCAGACGCCGCTCAAGTTCACAGTCCAGGGCGCCGATAAGGAGTCCTCGGAGAACAGTGCCCCCGCCGGGGCTCAGGGGGTCTATGGCTGGCGACAGCGAGCGGCAACTACCTCTCGGACCCCGCTCCTCGTTCACCATCGGGCGCGCTCGCGGGACCGTGGTGGTCACCGTCCACGGAGAGGTCGAGCTGGGGGACTGGTCGCGGCTCGACAAGGTCCTCGCCGACATCATCGACGCCCAGGGAAATCTCGACGTCGTGGTCGACCTCTCCGAGGTCAGCTCCCTCGAGCGGGCGGCCATGCCTCTGATCGTTGAGGCCGCCCGCCAGGCCCACAGCCACGGTGGACGGCTTCGTCTCGCCGACCGCGCCTGCCGGGATCGCTCCCGGCCCGGGCCGATACAGGCCACCTGGTCCGATACCTGACGGCAAGCTGTCGCTCTCGGGCCTAGGATCGTCGGCGCAGCGTTCGACGGCGGCCAACTCGCCCGGGGGTCGAGCATGTCGAGTCGGAGCCGTTGGAACGGCGTGGGACGTCATCGCCTGTGGATCCTCGGAACAGTCGTCGTCGCCGGCTCGGCCTTGGTGTAGCTCAGCGCATCCGGCGCCGATGCCGTCTGCGCCGCCCCACCGGCGGCCACCATGTCCGCCCAACCGGGCGCCGTAACCAGTGGCACGCCCGGGGACGACGTGATCTACGGCACGCCCGGGGACGACAGGATCGCCGGCCTCGGCGGCAACGACATCATCCTGGGGTTCGGCGGCAACGATCAGCTCTCCGGCGGCGATGGCAACGACACCCTTTGCGGCGGCGATGGCAACGACTCGCTGTCGGGGGGCAACGGCGACGATTCGCTGTCGGGCGAGGCGGGCGACGACGACGTCTCCGGTGGCCTCGGCAACGACCGCCTGTTCGGGGACAGCGGCGTCGACCGGTTGGCTGGTGGTGAAGGCACGGACAGCTGTACCACCGGCGGCCAGCCGGGTGACGTGGCCGCCGCGCCTCCCAGCTGCGACACCGTCATCACCACGATCACAACGACGACCACCGTCTCGACGACCACTACCACCCCCAGCAGCACGAGCTCCAGCACGACGTCGACGACGACGGGGCCGGTAACCACGCCCGCCCTCTTCTTGGGCTACGCCGACACCCTCCACGGCACGTCTCCGGGCACCCAGTTCGTCCCCGACCCCTGGCACAGCGACCCCGGCGTGGTCTTCCTCGGGTGCGTAGCCCCCAGCCTGGAGTGCGGCCC
>JAIVIH010000180.1 GCA_020200615.1 Actinomycetota bacterium
CGTCCTCCCAAGGTCGACCGTCCTCCCCGCAAGCGCAGGGGGGAGGGCAAGCCGCCCTCGCCTGAGGGGGGAGACCGCTCGAAGGAGATGCGCAAGCGGGGGCTGTTCTTCTGCATCCTCGCCCTGCCCGTGCTGATCGCCTTCTACGCCACCCTGCTGTGGTGGTCGAGCCCCCGCACCGACGGCCGGGAGCTGCGCATCGACCAGTACATCACCCTGCTGCGCCAGGGACGGGTCCAGACCGCGGTGATCCTGGAGTCCGACAACCGCATCAGGGGCAACTACGACCGCGGGAAGTACTGGCTGGCGGTGGCGGCCGGGCGGGAGACCATTTTCAGCCGGGTGACGTCGGCCCTCGAGGACGCGGGCGTGGCCTACAAGGTGGAGCAGCAGCCCCTCAAGAACCTCATCGTCCCCGCCTCGCTCATCCTCCCCGCTCTCATCGTGGTCGACGGCCTGTTCATCCTGTTCCTGCTCTTCGGCCGGGGAGGGATGGGTGACGCCTTCGCCTTCGGGAAATCGAGGGGACGGCGGCTGGCCACGGGGGAGTCAAAGATCACCTTCGCCGACGTGGCCGGGGTGGACGAGGCCATCGTGGAGCTGGCCGAGGTGCGGGACTACCTGGGCTCGCCGGACAAGTTCCTGGCCATGGGGGCCTCGGTTCCCAAGGGCATCCTGCTCACCGGCCCGCCGGGGTGTGGGAAGACCCTGCTGGCCCGGGCCTTGGCCGGAGAGTCCAACGTCCCGTTCTTCTCCATCTCGGGGTCGGACTTCGTGGAGATCTTCGTAGGCGTCGGCGCGGCCCGCATCCGGGACTTCTTTGCCGTGGCCAAAGAGGCCGCCCCCTGCATCTGCTTCATCGACGAGCTGGACGCCGTGGGGCGGGGCCGCACGGCCATGGCCGTCGGCGGACAGGACGAGCGGGAGGCCACCCTCAACCAGTTGCTGGTGGAGATGGACGGCTTCGAGTCGGGCTCGGGCGTGGTCGTGCTGGCTGCCACCAACCGTCCCGACATCTTGGACTCCGCTCTCCTGCGCCCCGGGCGCTTCGACCGCCGGGTGGGCATCGACCGCCCGGACGTACGGGGCCGCGAGGGCGTGCTCAAGATCCACGCCCGAGGCAAGCCCCTCGCCCCCGACGTCGACCTGTCCCAGGTGGCCAAGCGCACCGTCGGCTTCAGCGGCGCCGACCTGGCCAACGTGGTCAACGAGGGTGCCCTCCTGGCCGCCCGGCGGGGAGCGGCCCAGATCGAGCCCCGCCACCTGTTCGAGGCCATCGAGCGGGTTGTGGCCGGTCCCGAGCGCCGCAGCCGCATCCTGTCGCCCCAGGACCGTCACCGCATCGCCTACCACGAGGCGGGGCACGCCATCTGCTCCACCGCCCTGGCCGGTGCGGACAAGGTGGGCAAGCTCTCCATCGTGGCCCGGGGTCACGCCGGAGGTTTCACGTGGCTGGTGCCCGAAGGCGATCAGGCCGCCGTCACCCGTACCCAGCTGCTCGACCGCCTGGCCGCCATGCTGGGAGGGCGGGCCTGCGAGGAGCTGGTCACGGGCGAGGTGTCGTCGGGAGCCCAGGCCGACCTCGAGCACGCCGTCACCCTGGCCCGGCGCATGGTGTCCGACTTCGGCATGAGCGACCGCTTGGGCGCCTACATCGTCAAGCCCTTCACCAACGGGTACGGGGGCGAGTGGGGCATGGGCTACTCCGAGCGCATCGCCTCCGAGATCGACGCCGAGGTCCAGGCCATCCTGGGGCGGGCGTCGGAGCGGGCCACGGCCGCCCTGGTCGCCAACCGTCGCCTCCTCGACCAGGTCGCGTCCCAGCTCATGGAGGTGGAGAGCCTGGAGGGCGATGCCCTCGACCAGCTCCTCCTCAACGTCCAGTCCATCCCTACGGGCGACGGCACGGCCGACGCCTCTACCGGCGCGGGGGCCGGGGTGGGCATCTCAGCCGGCTCCTAGCCAGACGGGCCACATCACCGGACGGAGGTCCGACCCATGCTCTCTGCTCCGGCAACGTCCTGCACCGTCCATCGCAAGCGGGAGCGGGTGGCGACCTGCGGGATCTGCGGCAACGCCCTGTGCGTCGACTGCGTGGTCCACACCGCCGTGGGCATCAAGTGCCGCAAGTGCACGGGAGGAGCGGCGGCCACCCCTCCCACGGCCACTCCGGAGGCCAAGGTCGCCGAGGGGGACGAGGGTGCCGGCCACGATCGCCGGCGCTGGCCCGTGCCCGTGGCTCTCCTGGGTGTGCTGGCCGTGCTCGTGGCCGGCTTCGCCCTTCGCTACGACATGCGGGGGACGGGGGCCAGCAAGCTCGCCACGGGCGAGGGCAAGTCGTTCGAGGACCTGGTGGTCGACGCCCGCGCCGGTCTCGACTTCCTGGCCCAGCGCCGGGAGACGCAGGGAGCACCCCTCGGACTGGTGGCCTACGACGCGGGCGGGTTCGTGGCCATGAGCCTGGCTGCCGCCGATCCCCGGGTGAAGGGCGTGGTGCTCCTCTCGACGCCGGGGCGCCCCCTGGTCGACGTGCTGGCCGAGGACTTCATCCGGGCCGCGCCGGACGCGGCCCAGGGCCAGGCCCTGGCCGAAGCCGTGCGAGGGGCGGCGGCCGAGGTGGTGGCCACGGGGCAGGTGCCGAGGGAGGAGGCCCTGCCTCCGTCGCTGCGGAGCGTCTTCCCCGCCACCGAAGCCGCCTACCTGAGGGGCCTCTTCTCCTTCGACCCCGTGGGCGAGGCCCGGCGGGTGCAGGTGCCCACGCTGGTGGTGCGGGGCGGGTACGACACCAGCATCACCGACGTCGATCTGATCAACCTGACGTCCAACCTGGCCCGTGGAGACCAGATGCTGGTGCCTCTGGGGACGAACACCCTGACCCTGCCCCCCGGGGAGGAGGGTGCGCTGCACGATCCCAGCCGGCACGGGATGGTTCGGAACCCGGACGCTCTGGCTGACATCAACGAGTGGATCAAGACCCGCCTTCGGGCGTGAAACCCCAGGCCATCAACGATGCGATCAAGCTAGATACAACTAGCATCTAGGTGTTGTCTGGCTGGATACACAGCATCCCTATTGCGCCCACTTTTGGGCAGCGCGAGACTTATGGGGCAGTGCGTGAGTCCCTGGCGCCGCATGGTGCCGGGTCAGAGAGCAAAGGTGGGCTCCAAAGCATGAACCTACGTAAGAAGGTTGCGGTCGGATTCGCCTCCGCAGCCACCATAGTCATCGCCGCTTCGGCGGCCTTCGCGTGCACCAACCTGGCCACCCTGAACCTGTCGAGTTCGTCGGGTGGGCCGGGCGACGCCGTGACGGTCACCGGCTCCTCGTTCCGGGTCAACGCCAAGG
>JAIVIH010000433.1 GCA_020200615.1 Actinomycetota bacterium
GGCCACAGCGTCCCGGAAGCTGGGAAAGCGCAGCTCGCGGACGACCATCCCGTCGACCACGCTCCATCCGTCCAGCTTGGCCAGGGCCTGGCTCACCTCGTCGTCGGTCAGCCTGGTCACGGTCGCAGGCTAATCCGCTGGCGGTCGCGTACCTCGATCGTTAGTGTGGCGAACTAATGGCAAAGGCCACGTCGATAGACACAGAGCTGGCGGGGCGACTCCGGCTGGTGGTCACGCGCCTCGGCCGGCGCCTGCGCCGCCAGGCCGGAAGCGACCTCACCCCCTCGCAGATCTCGGCCCTGTCGAGCCTCGAGCGGCTGGGCCCCCTCACCCTGGGCGAGCTCTCGACCGTGGAGGGCGTCCGCCCCCCCACCATGACCAAGATCGTGTCGGCCCTGGAGGAGGAGGGCCTGGTGGCCCGGCGTACGGACCCCCGAGACCGCCGGGTGGCCCACGTGGCTGTCACCTCGACGGGGGGGCGGCTGCTGGCCCAGACCCGTTCCCAGACCGACGCCTACCTCGCCGCCCGGCTGCAGGACCTGCCGCCGGACGACCTCGCCGCCCTGCAACGGGCGGTTGACCTGCTCGAGCACGTCCTGGAGGAAGAGTGAGCGAGCCCCAGGTGAGCGAACCAATGAACACGGCGCGGGAGGGCGGCAACCCCCGGGCCACCTTCCGGTCGCTGCAGAACCGCAACTTCAAGCTCTACCTCAGCGGGCAGCTGGTATCGGTCGTGGGGACGGCCATGCAGCAGGTGGCCCAGAGCTGGCTCGTGTACGACCTCACCGGTAGCGGGACCGCCCTCGGGGTCATCATGGCCCTGCAGTTCCTGCCCATGCTGCTGTTCGGCGTTTGGGGCGGCCTCCTCGCCGACCGCCTGGACAAGCGCCGGCTGCTCATCGCCACTCAGGCGGCCAGCGGAGCCCTGGCCATCGCCCTGTGGGCCCTGGTGGCAACCGGGTCGGTCACCCTCTGGGTCGTCTACGTCCTCGCCTTCCTTCTGGGGTGCGTCTCCGTGGTCGACATGCCCACCCGCCAGTCGTTCGTCATGGAGATGGTGGGCCGGGAGGACGTCTCCAACGCCGTCTCCCTCAACAGCGCCACGTTCAACAGCGGCCGGCTCTTGGGGCCGGCGGTGGCCGGGCTGATCATCGCCGGGGTGGGCGTGGGACCGTGCTTCCTGGTCAACGGCCTGTCCTACATCGGCACCATCGTCGCCCTGCGGGCCATGCGACCGGGCGAACTGGTGCGCCAGGCGGCCGAGCCCCGGGCCGCCGGGCAGGTGCGCGCCGGCCTGCGGTACGCCTGGCGCACGCCCGAGGTCCGCCGCCCGCTCCTGCTCGTGACCGTGGTGGGGACGTTCGGGTTCAACTTCATCGTCGTCCTGCCCCTGCTGGCCAGCGAGGCGTTCGACGGTGGGCCCCGCCTGTACGGGGTGCTCGTCTCGCTCATGGGCCTGGGCGCGCTCTTCGGGGCCCTGGGCACGGCGCGCCGGGCCCAGCCCACGCGGCGCGTCCTCATCGGGGGCGCGGCTGCCTTCGGTCTGGCCGCGGTGCTGGTGGCCGCCGCGCCCAACGCCGCCGTGGCCGCCGTCCTGCTCGTGGCCATGGGCGCGGCCATGATGGTCTTCCTGGCCACGGCCAACTCCACCCTGCAGCTGGCCTCCGAGCCGGGCCTGCGGGGACGGGTGATGGCCCTCTACGGGCTGGTGTTCCTGGGCAGCACGCCCGTCGGCGGGCCCATCATCGGCTGGGTGGCCGAGCACTTCGGCGCCCGGGCCGGCCTGGCCCTCGGCGGGGTGGCCAGCTTGGCCGCCGCCTCCGCCGCCGCGGTCACCGCCCTGAAGGGCCGGCGCCAAACGCCGGTGGCTGCAGGCGGAGGGGTTGACGAGCCCGAGGCGCCCCTGGCGCCGGCGCCGGGCGGGGGGATCGCACCCCCCGACCCGGTCCAGGCGCTCTGAGACTCCGTTCTACAGGGGCGGGGGCGGGCCCGTTCGGCGGGATCGGGCCGATCGCTCGTGCCCTCCACCCAGGCCCAGGCCCGTGCTCAGGCTGGATGGCGGCGGTTCACCGCCGGGACGTGCTCGGTAACCGGCAGACGCCGAGGGCATCCCGGCCAGGGCGAGCCCACGCGAGCGCAGGGTCGCGGCAACCAGCATCAGGCCGAGGATCAGCAGGCCACCGGCCATGCGGGCATGGCGGCCGGTGTCGGTTCCGGTGAAGGCGATGAGCGGCGGCTGGCTGATGCGGACCTGGGCCTTGGCCTCGGCCGTGGTGGT
>JAIVIH010000434.1 GCA_020200615.1 Actinomycetota bacterium
GAGCTGGTGGACGAGCGCCGGCTGTTCGCCCTGGCCACCAGCCGGGCCACGGGCCGGCTGACCGCCACCGCCGCGCCCCAACCGGGCGTGCTGCTCAGCCGGTTCGTGGAAAACTGGGCGGTCACCCCCACCCACCTCCCCCTGGCCCCCGGTCAACCGCCGGCGGCGCGAGCCGTCACCGCCGGGTCGGTGCCGGTGTGGCCGGAGGGCAGGCTCCGGCTCTCGGCCAGCCAGCTGGCCACCTACGACGACTGCCCCCTGCGCTACGCCTACCACTACGGGTTGAGGGCCAAGGACGAGGCCGGGGTCCACGCCGGGCTGGGATCCCTCGTGCACGAGGTCCTGGCCACCTTCCTGGACCCCGACGACCCCCAGCCCCGCACCCGCGAGCAGCTGTTGGCCGTGGCCGACTCCGTGTGGACTGACGACATCGCCCGGTACCGGCCCCAGGCCGAGGAGGCCCGTCGCGACTTTCTGGCCATGCTCAACGCCTGGTGGGAGCACGAGGGAAGCCAGGAGGAGCTCGCCCCTGAGGTCCTGGCCGTGGAGCGCAGGTTCGAGTTCGACATCGGGCCCCATCGCCTCAGCGGCGCCATCGATCGGATCGATCGGGCCGCCGACGAGGTGGGGATCCGGGTGGTCGACTACAAGACGGGCAAGAGGGAGCCCTCGGCGGCCGACGTGGCCGAGGACCTCCAGCTCGCGGTCTACCACCTGGCCGCGGGGCGGGATCCGGAGCTCGCCACGCTGGGCCCAGCCACGCAACTGCAACTGCTCTACCTGCGGTCCATGCGGAACTACGACCAACCCTTGTCCGATGACCACGCCGCCGTGACGGAGGCTCGGATCCTGGCCACCGCCGACCAGATCCTGGGCGAGGAGTTCGCCCCCGCGGTCGACGCCACCTGTCGCAACTGCAGCTTCCAGCGCCTGTGCCCGCTCTGGCCCGAGGGCCGTCACGTGGGCCAGTGACCTTTGACCCCACCCCGGAGCAGACGGCGGCCATCAACGCCCCGCTCACGCCCCTTCGGCTCGTGGCCGGAGCGGGCACGGGCAAGACCACGGTCATGGCCCAGCGCATCCTCCACCTCGTCGGGGCCGGGCTGGCCCGTCCCGACCAGATCCTGGGCCTGACCTTCACCAACAAGGCGGCGCTGAACCTCAAGGAGAAGGTCCGCGAGGTGTTGGGGCCGAACGCCGACGTGACCGTAGCCACGTACCACTCCTACGGCGCCTCGCTGGTGAACGATCACTCCCTGGAGCTGGACCTGACGCCGGGCACCCGGCTGCTCGACCGGGCCCAGGCCTGGCTCCTCCTGTTCACCGTCTTCGACGAGTTCCGCTTCGAGCGACGGAGCTCGCTGGCCCCCAACGTGATCCTGGAGGCCGCCCTCAACCTCGCCTCCCGGGCCGCCGACTATCTCGTGCCCGTCCCCGCCATCGCCGCCGACAGCGCCTTTCTGGCCAAGGAAGCCCCGTGGAAGCCGATGCGGGAGGCGGCCGAGGGTCGCCTCGAGCTGTGCCAGGTGGTCGAGGCCTACCAGCGTCGCAAGCGGGAGCGGAACCTCCTGGACTACGGGGATCAGGTCGGCTTGGCCGTCCAGCTGCTCGAGAACCACCCGGAGGTGGCGGAAGTCGAGCGCAACCGGCGGCCGGTCGTACTGCTCGACGAGTACCAGGACACCAACTACGCCCAGCGCCGGATGCTGCAGCTCCTGTACCCGCCCGGCTCCGCCGTCACTGCGGTGGGTGACGACATGCAGTCCATCTACGCCTTCCGCGGCGCCCACCTGCAGAACATCCTCAACTTCGACGACCACTTCGGGTCGAACTCCCCGCTCAGAGGGCCGCTCGGGCCCAGAGGGTCCGGCGGCCAGGACCTCCAGGTCACGTTCCGCTTCGGGGTGCCTCTGACTCTGGTGGCCAACCGCATCCAGGAGCAGGTGACCGACGCCCTGCCCAAGGAACTGGTCCCCCGTCCCGGCGCCGGGGCCACCTCCGTCGAGTGCTTCCTGGCGGCCGACGACGCCGAGGAGGCGGCGACCATCGCCGACGACGTCGTCGAGCGGCACGGGGCCGGCGGGAGCTGGGCCGACCACGCCGTCCTCTGCCGCAAGCGGAGGCTGATCCGACCCATCCTCGAAGCGCTCGAGGCGCGCCAGGTCCCCGTCGAGGTGGTGGGGGCCAGCGGGCTCCTCGACCGTCCCGAGGTCGTCGACCTGGTGGCGTGGATCGAGGTGCTGGCCGATCCGTCGGCCGCCGTCGCCCTGCTGCGCCT
>JAIVIH010000435.1 GCA_020200615.1 Actinomycetota bacterium
CCTCCCGCCAGTACCGGGCCGTCCCGGAGGCGGCGCTGGGGAGGATGGAGGGGAGGGTCGTCCCCACCGCCACCAGGGCCGACACCCCCAGTACCCGCACCCCGGGCGTGGACAGGACCGCCCCGCCCACCCCGAAGGCGGCCGAGAGCATCCCCGTGATCACGCCCAGGAGCACGACGAGGGCGTCGCGCAGGAGCCCGGCTTCCATGTGAGCGTGGCGCTAGGAGCCGGCGGCCAAGGAGATCAGGCTGGCGCCGGTTCCTCGGCCTTGGGCGCCGGCTTGGGCTTCGGCGGGGGGAGCAGGCGGGGTTCGGCGATGGCGGTCTCCGGCCACCGCTTTCGCTGCTTGCTCGACAGCTTGCGCAACAGGGCGATGGCTCCCGGGTCGTCGTCCCCCGGGCGCCCGACGATGCTCCCGTCCTCGAGCATCTTGACGATGATCTCCCGGCCGAGGTCGGTGCGGACGATGGTGAGGGTCCAGTCGTTGAAGGCGCCGATCCCCCCCGTCGAGATGTCGGCGTGCTCGGCGGCGAAGTCGGGACACATCTTGCAGCCCTCCCGCGTCCAGGCGTGGCACTCCTTGAGGGGGACCTCGTGGTAGCTCCCGTCCTTCAGCCAGATCTGGAACACGCCCTTGATGTTCATCTTGGCGATGTCCGCCCGCTTGAGGCCGTACTTGGCGTCGAGCAGTTCGTCGAAGATGGCGTCGTCGAAGGTCTTAGAGCACAGCAGGCCGATGTTCAGGGCGAACCGGCGTGCCGGCTTGCCCGCCTTGCGCACGTCCATGACCGGCGGCACCGACGACTGGCAGCTCATCCCCACCAGGGCCAGCTTCTCGGCCCCCCCGGCCACGGCCTCGTCGTAGGCCATGGTGTTGGCCGAGTACGTGTAGCGGCTCCCGGCCGCGGCCAGGACCTCTTCCCGGGCCCGGGCCACCCCGGGAATCGCCTTCCAGGACGTGCCGTCGCCCTCCAGATAGGACACCAGGGCGGCGTCGATGTACCCGTGGTCGAGGGCCCACAGCAGGATGGCCGATACCAGGCCCCCGTCCTGGCCGACCTTCTCCACCGACGGATCGGCGGCCTTGGCCAGGATGATGTCCTTGGAGATGCCGTCGACCTCCTCGGGACGGCGGGTGCGGCCGAACATGTGGTTGTCGATCTCTGGCTCCCACGCCCGGAAGCGGGGGCAGGCCCGGGTGCACGACGTGCAGCCCCGCTCGCCGTGGCCGCAGTTGGACGGGCCGCCGTCCTCCTCGAGGTGGAAGGGCTTGTAGACGCCGTTCCCGTCCTCGTACCCGAGAACGTCGTAGGGACAGGCGACAACGCATCCGGCACAGCCCGTGCAGAGGCCGGAGGTGACGACCTCCGACCACAGGTGGGCCCAGTGCAGAATCTCGCGCGGCACGGGGCCACTCTAGAAGCCGCCCCCGACGAGCCAGAATCGACTGCCGACCGCGAGGGGGAGAGAGGACAACGGTGCCGGAGCTGGCCGAGGTGGAGGTCTACCGGCGACTGGCGGAACGGGCCGTCGGCCGCCGGGTGGCCGAAGTGGTGGCCCCTGACGCCTGGTACCTCAAGCGGGGCCTGACTGCGCCCGTCCTGGAGGGCGCCGTGGTCGGGCGCACCATCTCCGGCACCCGCCGGGTGGGCAAGCTGCTCCTCCTCGACACCGACCAGGGCGCCGGGCCCGTCCTCGGGCTGCGCTTCGGGATGGCCGGCCGGCTGGTGGTCGACGGCGAGGCGGGGGTGGACTGGCTGCTCTACACGCCTGTCGAGAAGCTGGAGCGCTGGTACCGCTTCTGCCTGCGCTTCGCCGACGGTGGCGACCTCCGGATGCTCGATCCTCGACGCCTGGGCGGTGTGGAGCTCGATCCGGTCGAGGCGCGCCTCGGCCCTGACGCCCTCAGCATCACCCCCGCGGCCCTGAACCGCGTCCTCGGTACCAGCGTCGCTCCGCTGAAGGCACGGCTCATGGATCAGGCCCGGCTCGCCGGAGTCGGCAACCTGGCCGCCGACGAGGCCCTGTGGCGGGCGGGACTGGATCCCGCCCGGCCCGCGGGGTCCCTCAGCCCGGCCGAGCGTCGCCGCCTCCACCGCCACCTGCGCACGACCATGGCCGACCTGCTGGCCCAGGGCGGCTCGCACACGGGCGAACTGGTCCCCGAGCGCCGGCCGGGTGGCCTGTGCCCCAAGGACGGCACCGACCTGATCCGGCGAACCGTCGGCGGCCGGACGACCTGGTCCTGCCC